>RPPU01000532.1 GCA_003819975.1 Desulfobacteraceae bacterium | reverse complement strand
TCTGCCGCGCCTGCTGGACTCCCTTGCGACCCAATCGATCCAACCCCTGGAAGTGCTCGTAGTGGACGACCACTCCACGGATCGCACCGCGGCCGTGGCCTTGGAACGCGGCGCCCGCGTGATCCCGGCCCAACCCCTGCCCCCGGAATGGACCGGCAAGACCTGGGCCTGCCATCAGGGCGCGCGCGAAGCCCGGGGGGATGTTCTTTTGTTTTTGGACGCCGACCTCTGGCTTGAAGCCCAGGGGCTTTCAAAAATAGCTTCCGCCTTTCGGGATTCCCAAGGAGTTTTATCCGTGGGCCCCTATCATTGGGTCGAAAAACCTTACGAAGAATTCTCGGCTTTTTTCAACCTGGCCATGTTCGGCGGCATCGATGCATTTTCCCTGTGGGGCCGTCACGGCAAGCACCAAGGTCTGTTCGGTCAGGCTCTGGCCGTCGATCGTGGGCTTTACGAACAAGTCGGCGGCCATGCGGCCGTGCGCGGCCGGATTCTTGAAAACTTTTACTTGGCCCGGCTCTTCCGCGATCAAAATATCCCCCTGGAAATCCGCGGCGGCAAAGGGACTCTGACCATGCGTATGTTTCCGGCCGGTTTCAAGAACTTGGTTCAAAGCTGGATCAAAGCCTTTGCTTCCGGCGCCGCTCAAACCCCGGCCGGGACATTGTTCACGATCGTATTGTGGATGGTCGGAGCGGTCAGCGCTTTTCTTTTTCCCCTTTTGCGACTATGGATTTCCGGCCCGGCCGCTGTTTCGCTCTTTTTCGCGGTCCTTTATTTTGTTTATGTGCTGCAAATTTTCGGGTTCCTGCGCCGTATCGGCCGTTTTTCGTTTTGGACCGCTTTGGGGTATCCCCTGTTTCTCGGGTTTTATCTGGTCTTGTTTCACTATTCGCTGTTTCTTTTGCTTACCGGGAAAAAACCGACCTGGAAAGGCCGCCGAGCCCCCGGCCAATAAAGTCAAACTTTGATTAGTAAAGATGTGAACCCGCAAATGCATAAAACCGAAAGATTCCTCTTTTTCATAAATCTGAAGCATAATCCGGGATAAAAGGAGTTAAGTGCATGCTCTGGACCTTATCCGATTTCTGGACCGTGATCGTCAATGTGCTGGCTTGGCTTTTGATCCATCTCAGCGTGCCCTTCATCATCACCCAATTCAGGGCCGAGCGCTTCGACCCCGCAGCCCGGCTCTATCGCAAACGCTCCTGGGAAAGAGAAGGCGATCTTTACCGCACGGTCTTTTGGGCGCATAAATGGAAAAGGCTGCTGCCCGACGGGGCCGCCTGGTTCAGGAAAGGTTTTCCCAAAAAAACACTGCAATCCCGCAGCCCGGAGTATCTAAACCGTTTTGTGCGCGAAACCTGCCGGGCCGAACTGGCTCATTACCTGGTTATGGCCTTTGCCCCTTTTTTCTTTTTATGGAACCCGGCCTGGATCGGTTGGCTCATGATCCTCTATGCTTTCCTGGCCAACGGCCCTTGCATCGTCACCCAGCGCTATAACCGCATCTATTTCAACCGCCTGCTGACCCAGTTGGCGGAAAAACCGAAACCCCCGGACCCATCCATGTTATAGTCAAAAGCCGGAACCGTAGAGAAAACCCTTTTTCAATCGGGGCTCAGAAAGCGAAAAACCAAGTGTATAATCCGATTTATCCGGCGATTTTAGTACCGATTATCTGGGCTTTTACCGATTTCTTGGCCAAAATCCTGATCAACCAATACGGGTCCAAACGCGCGGTTCTGCTCGTGCAGGTTTCCGCGACTCTTTGCACCGTTTTGCTGGTTCTGTTTATCCAGCCGCCTTTTCCGCAACTCTCTTCCGCATTCCTGATATCTATAATCGGCAGCGCGACCCTCTCGGCCCTGGCCTGGATTTTTTTCTTTAAAGGCCTGGAGGGCCGCCTCTCCATCACGGAACCCATTGCCTATACTTGGACGGTTTCCAAACTCGGCGCCGCCTTGCCCGCGGCCATCAGCTCGATTTCGCCCGCCATCGTGGTTCTGCTCTCTTATTTTCTTTTAAAGGAAAGACTCAACCGCATGCAGATCTGAGGGGTTGCGGGCGCCATTGCAGGCCTGATCTTGCTCTCCGTCTGAAGAAATGACGAGGAAGGCCGTATTGATCGGCCTTCCTCGGTTTCAGCTGCTCCTTTTATCGGGATTGCCCCTGAAGCTATTCTGGGGGAAGCTTACGCAGCCTTATCCGTTTAGGCCCTGTCGGTTTCCCGGGCTGTTTCTGCTGATCGGGCGCTACCGGTGTCGTACGCGCCGGTCCGACTATGATTTTCTCGGGTTGATCCGCTTGGGGGGGATTTACCCGTTCCCGGCTGTCGGGTTGCCCGGGTTGATCCGGTTGATTCGGCACAACCGGTGCTACAGGCTCGGGCTGCATCATCTTCTCCGGTTGAGTTTTTTTTGGAGAATTCACCCGCTCTCGTCCCGCAGGTTGCCTGGGCTGGTCCGGCTGATTCGGTTCTATCGGCGTTGTGCGCGCCGGGCCCACGATAACTTTCTCCGGCGGATTCGCTTTTGGCGGCTTCACCTGCTCCCGTCCCGCAGGTTGTCTGGGCTGATCCGGCCGATTCGGTTCTATCGGCGTTGTGCGCGCCGGGCCCACGATAACTTTCTCCGGCGGACCGGCCTGGGGGGACTTCCCTCGCTCCGGGCCTAGGGGTTGCCCGAATTTCTGCGTGGGCTTGTCGGTTGCCGCGGAACCTTTAATGTTCCTCTGTTCAAACTTAATCTCCGATTTCGGTCGGTTTATTTCTCCGGCCGGCACAATATAATTCGCGGCCTTGGGCGCTTCAATCCGGGCATCGCGATTGGCCTTCCCCTCCGGTATATTCTTGACTCGCTCCCGGATCACGGAAACGTTTTCTTTCCGCCCCTCCTGAATGCCCGCTTTGTTCTGCTGAATCCGGCTGATCACGGTATTGTGCGGTTTCTCCTTTACGATTGTGTTCCTGACGCTATATCGCTGTTTGATCGTCGTATAATTGTTGATCACCGTATTATCCACGACCGGCGCCGCATGGTAGTTATTGATAATGGTGGTGCGATTAATGTTGGTCACCCGAACATTGTGGTAATTGTTTACGCCATAGAAATTATTTTGGTTGACCACAATGGCACGATCGGCATAGGCATGATTCCCGATGTTGATGTTGATCTGGGTGCGATTGACATTGTTCACCACTTCCGTATGCGGACCGCCCCAGTGCCGGCGGCTGTAATAGGTCTCGCGCGGCGCCAGAGGCACCCAGCCCACATTAGACCCGCTGTGAATCCATGAAACCCTTCCGGGATACCAAAAAAATCCCAGATCGAGAAAGGGCAACCCAATGCGAAAGGTTGCCACCGGAGGAGCCCAACGCCAGGAATCCCTCACATAAACCCAATTACCGTAATGATGGGTGACATAACCGAAAGGTTCCGCCGGAATCCAGGTCTGGTCACCGTTCCAGTCGGTCCACCGGCCCCTCGTAAAAGGCGACCAGCCCACAACGACTCTAGGCCGCCAAAACCAACGCGGCGTTCCTTCATAGGAAATCATCTCCCAGGTTCCATTTTCGTCAAGT
>RPPU01000531.1 GCA_003819975.1 Desulfobacteraceae bacterium | reverse complement strand
GGCCCTTTTTAACTCCTCTTCGGCCTGTTTGCGCGCCGTAATATCCAGATAAAGGGCGTAAATGCCGACGATCTTTTCCTGGATCACGACCGGTATCATCATCATCGAGACTTGGATGATTTTACCCGATTTGGTTCTGAGCTCCACTTCCCGGCCTTCCATGGAATATTTTTGCAAGGAGGCATTGATATCCTGTTTCAGCTGCCCGGCCGGCAAGATCAAGGAGTAGACTTCTTTATCGATTGCTTCCTCTTGGCTATAACCGAACAAGCGGGTGAATTCCCTGTTGATATTTTTTATCTTTCCGTCCAGATCGCCCATGACAATGGCAATAGGCGGGCTTTCGAAAAGCTGTTGCAGGTAGGCCTTTTCCTTCTGCAATGCATCGATATGCGATTTGATCGAATCCCGCATCAGGATGAAATTTTGAGATAAGACCCCGATCTCATCTTCCCGAAATTCGATGTCGATGGTTTGATCCAAATGACCGGCAGAAATGGCTTTGGTGGAAGTGCTTAAGGTTTTGATGGGGCCGATGAAAATGCGTTTCAGAAGAAACATCATGGTAAAAACAAGCGCAATATCCAGGAGAAAAATTTGAATGATGATGGATAACAGAATGTGACTCAGAATCTTTTCGATGGGTTCGCGCGTGATGTATAATTCCAGCTTTCCGATCAAGATATTTTGATGGATGATTTGGGTTGTATGCAATGAGAGGCCTTTTTCAGAAGGCGGATGCTGAAGGAACTCAATTTCATTGCCTTTCTTAATATAGCCGTATGAGTCCTTGATGCCTTCTTGCCAAAGAAAAATAGCTTCGGTATGGCTTTTTTTTAAGGCGGATTTCAGCAGGTTCTTGATCGAATTGTTGTCAAAACTGAAAAGGGGGATTTCCAGGCCGACGCTCAATTGCTCCAAGTCGGTCTTGATGGTCTCATTCAGTTGGGTCATTAAGTTGCGGGCGTTATATTGGTAAAAGTAAATACAAAAGAGAGTGGATATAACGGTCGTCACCAAGACGATGATGAGAGTGATTTTGACATTTAAGCTTTTAAATCGCATAGTTAAAACGTGAGCGCAAAAGGATTATCGCCTAGTTATTCGACCGTGATCTTTGGATGTTAAATCTTTTTTAAACATGAAATTAAAAAGCGTCATGGAGGGATCGCAAAAGGTGAAAATTCCCCCAAGATCATGAGCATGCAATCATTTTGCCAATTAAGGTGCGTGCCGGTTTATTTCCAGGGTTAGAAAAATAAAAAATTGTTTGAGGTTGTATAGACCTGTCTTGATGTGAAGGATCAATTACTAAAACTCCTTTTATTTCGATAGCTTGTTTTCCAAGGAAAGAATGCTGAAAATAAAATCCAATCCCATGAAATTCGATTCTAAAGCTGCATTTATTTTAAAGGTGCGGATTTAAAAAAATCAACTTGACAGTTTATGCGCCATTTTTTATACTGACCTCAGTTTGAAATATTTAAAGAGTCGGTTTGATTAAAATGAGTTTTGCATACAGGTTACATCATCATATCCATCATCATGCTGCCGGGGCGGCACGGGGAGGGGTGTGACCTGATCGTTTTATAATTTAAAGTCATTCCAAACCCCCTGACTGCCAAAAGCAGTCAGGGGGTTTTTTATTTTCCGGGCCGGAAAAAAACCGGCTTAAATTTAAAAGCGCAAGGAGAGCCGCAATGGATGCCGTAAAAATCACATTCGCACTGCCCAAAGGGCACATGTATGAAAAGGTGTCGCAACTCATGGAAGATGCCGGGTTTCACATTATCAGTAACGGCCGTAATTACCGGCCGATCTGTTCCGACAGCCGTTTTGAACTGAAGATGTTTCGGGCTCAAAACATCGTACAGATGGTTGATCTGGGCCGACATGATATTGCTTTTGCCGGTCATGACTGGGTCGTAGAAGGCAATGCCAAAGTCGTGGAGCTTCTGGATACGGGTTTCGACAGCGTGCGGGTGGTGGCGGCGATTCCGGAGAGTTTCGGGACGATCGACAGCCTGCGCGGCCGACGCATTGTGGTGGCTTCGGAGTATGAGCGGATTACCCGGAATTTTTTGGACAGCCAGGGTCTCGATTACTTTCTGGTGCACAGCTACGGCGCCACCGAGGTGTTCCCGCCTGAAGACGCCGATTTGATCGTGGATAATACGGCCACGGGCCGGACTTTGCGGGCCAATGGCTTAAAAGAAGTGGCGGTATTGCTTTCATCTTCCACGCGTCTGATCGCCAATCCGGAAGCCTTGACGGGTGAAAAAGGCCGAGCGATCGAGGAACTGGTTTTGTTGCTGCAATCCGTTATAGACGCCCGCCGGCGGGTCATGCTGGAGATGAACGTGGAAACTTCACGCCTAAAAACGGTATTGGCGGTGCTGCCCTGTATGCGGCATCCCACCATGTCTTCTTTGGCGGATAACGCCGGTTACGCCATCAAGGCGGCCGTGTTGCGTGACGAAGTGGCACGCCTGATTCCGGTCCTTAAAACCGCGGGCGCAACCGATATCCTGGAATATCCCTTTTCAAAGGTGGTGCTGTGATGCAAACGAATTTGATGGAAATAGAAAAAACAATCCAACCCCGCCCTTTGTCCCTGTACGATCGATTGCCGGTTTATGAATCCATGTCGGGCAGAGAGCAGTTTTTATGCATGGACGCCAATGAGGGTCCGCCGGCGGATATGGTTTTTTTGGAGCGGGTGTTGATGCTTTCAGCCGCCAAAGCCGTGCGCTATCCCGAATATGACGATCTCAAGCAGGCCGCCGGCGCGGCTTATGGCATTGAGCCGGAAGCCGTGATGCCGCTCAATGGCGCGGATGAAGGCATCCGATTGGTTCTGCAGGCTTTTTGCCAAAAGGGCAGCCGGGTGACAGGCTCTTTCCCCGGTTTTTCCATGTATCCCATTTACACGCAAATGACCGGAGCGGATTTTCAACCCATTCCTTCCTTGATCACCTTCAGCGCGGATATCAACGGGCTGGTTGCCGCCTCAAAAAAAGCAGATATGCTCGTGTTGGCTTCGCCCAATAATCCGACCGGACAACGCATCCTGCCCTTGGAATTGCGAAAATTGTTAGAGGCGGCCAAAGAGATTCCGTTTCTGCTCGATGAAACTTATGCGGCTTTTTGCAGACAGAATTTTATTCCTCTGCTGGAACAATATCCGAATCTGCTGATCTTGCGGACTTTAAGTAAAGCGCACGGCGTACCGGGATTACGTTGCGGTTTTTTATTGGGCGATCCGGCATTGATCCGCAGCCTGGAGCCTTTGCGTTCGCCTTACAATGTTTCAGCCATAGCGGCCGCGGCCGGTAGCCTGATTCTGCGTGAGGACCGCGCGTATCAGGCGCGCTGTCGTCAAGCCGTGCGGGTCGCGCAAGGTTTACGAGTTAAACTATTGGAAGCCGGTGTGCAAGCCTATCACACGGACACGCACTTCTTCCTGATCCAGATGC
This sequence comes from Desulfobacteraceae bacterium, assembly GCA_003819975.1. Next base: position 111 of record RPPU01000531.1, on the reverse strand, counting down.
GACCGGGTGAAGAAATGGAAGTTGCTGCATGGCTGAAGGCAAACGGCATTTTGGTGCGGATCATGGGTGCGACCTTGCCCGGCATTCTGCGGGTCAGCGTAACCGTCCAGG
>RPPU01000530.1 GCA_003819975.1 Desulfobacteraceae bacterium | reverse complement strand
GAAAGCGGTTTGCATAGATAAGGAGAAGCAAAGGTGTTATCGATCAAAATTTTGGCGTTGTAGCGGTGGGCCATATCGGTTAGTGCCGGGATATCGATCACTTTGACCAGGGGATTTGAAATGGTTTCAGCTATAACCGCGACCGGCCGGATTTCCTTTAGGGTTTTCTCATAAGTCTTAAGGTCGGTAAAATCTTTGAGAAGAATCTTGACGCCCAAGTCCGCAAAAAGACGATTGAGCAGCATAAGAGTGGCGCCATAAAGATCTTGGGCAGCCACTACGGTTGTACCGGCTTTGACGCCGGCTGCCAATAAGGCTACATGAATGGCCGCCATACCGGTGGCAAATGAGAAAGCTGCTTCGCCGCCTTCCAATTCGGCCAGAGCGATTTCAAAGGCCGAGGTGGTCGGGCTGCCGTAACGTGGATATACATAGCCGTTCTTGGTACCGGCAAAAACTTCATCCAGGTCGTCGATGCTGTCATAGAGAAAACCGACCGAGGGGTGGATCGGGTTGACGACGGGCGTGTAATCGGGCCGGGGTGCGCGTTCGCCGGCATGGACTGCTTGAGTTTGGAACGATCTGAGCTTCATGAAATTTTCCTCCTTATTAAAGAGATCTCTTAAGATTATTTTTATAATAAATAAATCAGCATACCGCAAGACAAACGCGGCCTAGGCATTTGATAATGAAGTTTATTATTCGCTTGCAAAGTTGTATAAGGTTGTCTAAAATATTTAGATATTAAGTTTTAATTGTTCGCAACCGAATATTATTCGGGAAATATAATGAAAATTTTCAGTTTTATACGATATTTTTAAAATAAATGATATAAAATTTTTAAAATTTGAATTATAACGCAATTTATGACGGTTATTTAAATGCTCGTTTAATTGAACATCATTCATGCTATGAGCCACTGATCAAAAAGGAGTACTGAAATGCCCTATAATGCGCAGACCATGAAAGATTGGCAAATTTCTGAAGCTGCTGAAAAACACATGCCAAACCCCGAGGAGTGGCGGGAAAAATTAGGCCTGGATAAAGATGAACTGATCCCGCAAAATAGACTGGCTAAGCTTGATTTTATGAAAATAATCAGTCGTTTAGCTAATAAACCTGATGGTAAATATATTAATGTTACCGCCATTACGCCCACACCTTTGGGCGAGGGTAAGAGCACGACCTCTTTAGGTTTGATCGAAGGTTTGGGCAAACTCGGCCGGAACGTGGGCGGGGCCTTGCGCCAAGCATCGGGTGGTCCCACTATGAACATCAAGGGCACGGCAGCGGGCGGCGGCAATGCACTCCTGATCCCGATGACCGAATTTTCCATGGGACTGACCGGTGACATGAATGATATCATGAACGCTCATAACCTGGCCATGGTGGCCTTGACCGCGCGCATGCAGCATGAGCGCAATTACACGGACGAGCAACTCCAGCGCCTGACCCATATGCGACGCCTGAATATCGATCCCACCAAGATTGAATTCGGCTGGATCATGGATTACTGCGCCCAGGCTTTGCGCAACATCATCATCGGCATGGGCACCCGTCAGGATGGGTTTATGATGCAATCCAAGTTCACGATCGCGCCTTCTTCGGAGCTAATGGCGATTCTGGCGATTGTGACCGATCTGGCCGACCTGCGTAAACGTATCAATGAAATCACTTTAGCCTTTGATAAAAACGGCAAGCCTATTACGCCGGCCGACTTGGAAGTGGGCGGCGCCATGACCGCCTGGATGCGCAATACGATTAATCCCACACTCATGAGTACGGTTGAATACCAACCCTGTATGGTGCATGCGGGTCCGTTCGCCAATATCGCTGTGGGTCAGTCCTCGATCATCGCGGATCGCATTGGCTTAAAACTATTTGATTATCACGTGACCGAGAGCGGATTCGGCGCGGACATCGGTTTTGAAAAATTCTGGAACGTCAAATGCCGTTTGAGCGGGCTCAAACCCCATGTTTCCGTATTGACCACAACCATCCGCGCTCTCAAAATGCACGGCGGCGGACCTAAAGTAGTGGCCGGACTGGCTTTGGATCCGACCTATACCAAAGAAAACTTAAAGCTCCTGGAAGCCGGCATACCCAACATGGTGCATCATATCAACATTATCCGGAAATCCGGCATTAAACCCGTGGTCTGCATCAACTGTTTCCAGACCGATTCACGGGCCGAGATCGATTTGGTGCGCAAATACGCGGAACAGGCCGGCGCGCGTTGCGCCGTGGCCGAGCATTGGGCCAAGGGCGGGGAAGGAGCCCGGGAACTGGCTGAAGCGGTCAAAGAGGCTTGCGAAGAACAGACCGATTTCCAATACCTTTATCCCCTGGAAATGAAGCTGCGACAGCGGGTCGAAACCATTGCCAGGACCATCTACGGCGCGGACGGCGTGGATTGGTTGCCCGAGGCTGAAGCCAAGGCCAAGGTTTTGGAAGCAGATCCTAAATACGATAACTTTGCCACCATGATGGTCAAGACCCATTTGAGTCTTTCGCATGAACCGGCGCTCAAAGGCGTGCCCAAGGAATGGCTCTTGCCGGTCCGCGACATTTTGATCTATTCGGGTGCAAAATTCCTTTGTCCCTGCGCCGGCACGATCAGTCTGATGCCGGGCACCAGTTCGGATCCGGCTTTCCGGCGCATCGACATTGACGTAAAGACCGGCAAAGTGCAGGGGTTGTTTTAGAACAACAGGGGCCAAGGGTTAAATAGGTCGATATTTTTCGATAAGCTCCAACAGCTGGTCGGGTTGGATGGGCTTGGCGATATAGTCGTTCATTCCGGCTTTGAGGCAACGTTCCCGATCGCCTTGAAGGGCATGGGCGGTCATGGCAATGATTGGAGTACTTGGTTTTATGACTTGAGATTTCGGATTGCGGATCGTTTGAGTGGCTTCAAAACCGTCCATTTCGGGCATTTCAATATCCATAAGAACCAGGTCATAGGAAGCCTTTTGCAGGGCTTTGACTGCTTCTTTACCGTTGAACACCGCATCGGCATGAAATCCGAATTTTGCGATCAAACGTAGAGCCAATTTTTGATTGATGGGATTGTCTTCGGCAAGAAGAATGCGAATTTCCTGTTTTCCATTTTTCGGGATATCATGCCGGGTGACAAACGGCTTCTGAGTCTTTTTATTTTCATCATCGGGCGTTTTATTGAGAATCGTTTCAAAACATTGGTACAACTGGGAACCTTTGATGGGTTTGGTCAAGTAGGCTGAAAAACCCATCTCTTTGGCTCGAAGCGCGTCACCCCGAATGCCATGCGAAGTCAGCATGATCATGATCGTGTTTTTCAGTAGAGGATCGGCCTGGACAAACTGAGCCAATTCTTGCCCGTTTTCATCACTGAGCATTTGGTCCAGAATAAGAAAATCAAATAGACCGGTTTTTTGCTCCACGGACTTTTTGAGTTGAAGCAAGGCCTCACCAAAATTGACTGCATCGGTGTAAAAACAGTTCCAAGATTTTAGATAATGACCGATGATGTCCCGATTTGTTTTATACGGGCTGACCAACAGAATTCGTTTGTTTTCAAGCTGTTTCAAGGGTTTGATTGAAATTGTTTTCAGGGAGGCTT
>RPPU01000529.1 GCA_003819975.1 Desulfobacteraceae bacterium | reverse complement strand
CCAGGTGCACAGCATCTCCCCCGAACCGCTGCCGAGGTCGAGCACTCGGGTCCCCGTTTCCAGGCGCAGCGCCGCGCCGAGAGTGGCGAGCTTTTCGGGTGTGAACGGGTTATGGATGCGGTGCGCACTTTCGGTGATGTTGAAGATTCGTGGAATGTCCATTTCGGAAAATCTCCTTCCGGGTGTAAATAAATTCGGTCACGGCCTAACGTAAGCATAAGCTGCTGGCTGGATGCAACGCCTGACGCCCGCACCCCGAAAGGTGATGACCACGCGAAAGAAGTTGTGGAACTCGGCGCGTAAGGACAGTCGGCTTGATGCGGTGTTGGGCGGATTTCTTACCACACCTCTTCCAGTACTCGACGAAATACCTCATCCAGCCTTTCCGTATCAGCATTGCTATTGTTCCCATCAAAACTCTTGTTTCCAAGTCTCTCCAACTCTGCCTCAATGAACTCGCTGATTACAGGTATTCTTGGTTCTCTGTCTAATTCCTGCCCATCTCTCTTACGCTTTAATAATTCGTTAATCGCATCTTTTAATTTATCACTCTCTACCAGCCGGTTAACAAGCATCTCAAATGCCATGGGCACAATACCGTGACCAGCTTCTATCCACTTACAAGCCAATATCGGGCGCAATACATAAAAATATTTTTTGACCCAAACGATTTCGCCTTTGAGATACTCCCTGAAATTACCTTCGGCCATGTGCAGATAATGATACAAGCAGGATTTTGGAGAGTAATACTCTGGCATCAATGCTCTTATCCTCTCTACAACATCAAGTTGTTGTTGATATACGACAGGCGAATTGAGCCATTCCAACAGAGGCGGATTGGATTTTCGCAGGAGTTTGAGAGCTTTTCGAATATCCCATCCACTTACGTCTATCAAATTATTGATTTTTCGTTCAATTACGTCTCGTTTGTCATCAATCGAGAGATACCAATTCTTTGGATGGACATATAGAAAGCGCACGTCATAATCGCTATCGGTAGAAGGGAAGCCCCAGGCTCTACTGCCAGACTCGCAAGCATAGAAAATATAAACTTCTTCCTCTTTCTCAAGTTGTCGCAATCGTGATTCAATCTCTTGTTTTGTCTCGTCCATTGGTCTCTTAGATAGCACCTCTCATATTCGCCCAATGAATTGCTCACCGAAGAGAACCGCTCTTTGGCCCGAATTCGGTGAAGCATATGGCTAAATGCAAGTTATTCATATATTTTGCCGCAATACAAAAAAGTGGCAAATTGACGCCACGGATTTGATTTTTTAGAATTTATCTGTTTTTATTATAATTTTAAGGCCTTGTCAATAATCTATTCGGCCTACGGCTTGATTGGTTTCGCCTATCCTGAATTCGGATGCTACCCCTTATTCTCATCCGGTTTTTCGCAGCAACTGAAACAAAACCCTTTATGGACGCAAATGGCGCCGCCGCATCCGGAACAAGTCCAGCGTGCTTTTTCGCTTTTGATGAATTTCCGAGCATTTGTTTTTATCCCGCAGATAAGCCAGGCAAATACCGCAATTCATGCCGCACGGCGCCATGAGCTTGGTTGCAAGTTCCATAGGCGTTTTCCTTAATGAAAACAGAGGCAGGCTTGCCCCGCCAAGCCGGGTAGAAACGATTGTCAGACGATCCCGGCCCTTGTTACCTATTCAACAAACGAATGACTTAGTATATTAAACACTTCCTGATTGAACGTGACTTCTTTTTCCAATTTCTCGAATCCATTGTCGTATTCATCAAAACCGGTAAGATCGAGCATAAACAATTCGCTTTCCTTGAAAAGCCAATGATCGTTCGGTAATTCCCGATTGAGACATAACACCATTAATGCGCCAATCGCTTTTCTGTTCATTTCGAATCAGTATATTCATGATTTATCCTTGCGCGCTAAAGACGTTTGTCAAACGATAAGTTCGGTTGAATCGTGCTTTTTCACGATCGACTGAAGCGACAGGTTCGAATCGCTATCCTTGCCTTGAAAAAGCCATTTTAAACCTTTTCTTGGGGTCCCAGAACTCCACCTTATCGGGTTCGAATTGATCCGGGTCATACGGAAAGTAATTCTTGGCATGCCCCTTAAGCCATTCATTGTATTCGCCATATTCCGGGTGTTTAGGATCGGCCAAAATCTCAAGGAGTTGGTAATAACCGGGCACTCCGCCGCAATCTTCAGGCGGGCAGGCCCGTTCACCGGCGACGCACAGCGGGTAATTAGCCCCTTCCTTCTTCAGTAAAATGCCTTCGAGGAGAACCTTGTGCAACCAACCGTCGCCGTAATCGTATTCATAAACTGCGGACTCTCCCGGCTCGGTAAACACTTTGGCAATTGCAATCTCCCAACCCGGGACAACCGGTTGGTCGAGATCCTCATTGTCGGGAATCCCGATTTCCATATCCTTTTTTTGACGCGGCATTCGGACGCGAAAAGCATGCAGATGGTAATCAAGCCAGCCCATCGCATCCTGGATTGAGACATGTAGATCCCAAAAAGAGTAATCCGCGGGAACTTGAATCACCCTCCAAATCGTCGGCTCTATTTCAGCCAACTCGACCCGGAATTGATAAACGATGTTGGTTTGTTTTCTTTTCATTTGGCCTCAATCCTAACAAGAGTGATCGTTGTCTGAAAAATCTAAAAAACTTAAAGCGGACTAAATTTAGCTTAAGCAAATCAAAAAATCAACTTTTTTGCAATTAACCGATTTTATTATGATTTCAAAGTATTGCGGACGATCCACTCGGCCTTTGGCTCGGTCGGCTTCATCGGTTATGGATCAGGACGATATCACTCATTCTCTTCCGGTTTTTCTCCACAACTGCAACAGCATCCTTTATGGACAATATCGTTGTATTCATTGGTCTCACGCGTCCGGGTAAACGGCTGTATCAGACGTCACCGGTCGGCACGATGTCGGCGGTCTCAATCATCAAGACCACGGTCCTCTCAGGCGCCCTTGTTTACGAATGTTTTTCATCGCTCATTTCTTATCTTCTCTTATCTTCTTTTTGATGATATGGTTTTCCCGATTTTATTTTTGCTTTTAACGCCTATATGCGCCTTCGGCTTTAAAATGAGGAAAAATCGAGAAGCAGGCTGAATTTAACATGGATAACACTAAGAAAACAATATTTTTGATAAGCTGATGACTGATGACCGGCGACTGTGCACTCTCTGCATAATTCATCTCGATTTCACGATCCTTTCATTATTGCTTCAAGATAACCGCATATCCTCGTCGCACATTTAAAAACACTTCCGTTCATTCGTGTTATTTCGTTGAGCGATATTCGTTCCGCGCTAAATGCCGGTCTTTATTGAAAGGAGGTTCGTATGCGTCGATTACTTTCTTTACTTAAAAAACTGCTGAAAATTCACCTTTTGGAAAGCCTGCTCATCTCCCTGATCATCTCCTGGGTCATCTCGGTTCAAATATCGGATCGAACCGATTTCGCGAATACCGAACTGCATCAGGACGTCATGGAGCGCTGGGGAGCGCCTATTTCACAGGCGGCGCCTTCGGTAAGATATGTCCAAACCGGTTCGGTCTTTACCGATCTGAAAAAACTCCCCCTCTCTGCTCAAAAAGTCACGAT
>RPPU01000528.1 GCA_003819975.1 Desulfobacteraceae bacterium | reverse complement strand
CTTTTTCAATGTAATCGGCTAAGCGACGTAAAATGGTATCCAAGACGCCGCCCATTTCACCGGCGGCAACCAGATTGACAAAAAGACCATCAAATACCTTGGGATGCTTCTTCATAGCCTCAGCCAAGGTGGAACCGCCTTCCACATCCTTGGTGATTTCCTTCAACATTTTTTTAAAAGTCGGATTTTCTGACTGTTCCGCAAGAATAGTCAAACCCTGAACCAAAGGAAGGCCGGCATCGATCATGGTTGAAAATTGCCTGGTAAAAATGACAATATCCTTATTTTGAACCTTGGGTTGCATGAAAGCGATGCTTTCAAAAAGATCTTTGGGCTTGGGTTTTATCTTTTTAACGACATAATTCTGCCTTTTTAAATTACTGATCGCGATTTTATCATTAGGAGCGTCAATTTCCCGTTTTAGTTTTCTGCCCCTTTTGGTTTCAACAACCGCAACATAAACCGGCATTTTCAGACCTCCTCTTTAAACGAACCTTAAAAAATAACAGGCAAATGATTTGATAATAAATAAAATCCATTTTTGGTATTCCTTTGAAATATTAATGAAATAAAATGCTTATGTCAAGCATTCAAAAGCTGATCATTAATATTGCAAACTTAAAATTGATTTAATTTAATAAAACAACAATAGCTCAAACCATATCAAATTTACGCTACTTTTAATTAAAAGATATTCGAATTCTGTATGCCGATAATATTGGCAAAAAATTGGCCGAATTAATCCTTGACAATGAAGCGATCTTTAAGCTTATATAATCACTTTAAAATTCATATTTTGCATAAAGGAGGAATCGGACTGTGAGCGACATTACTGCTCCTATGGGAGGAAAGGTGATCAATGTGAAGGTAAAGGTAGGCGACCAAGTCAGTGATAATGATGAGGTCATCATCCTTGAGGCTATGAAAATGGAACTACCCATTGTTGCAACTGCTTCTGGTACGGTTAAAGAGATTAAATGCAAAAAGGGCGACGCCGTGGAAGCGGAAGATACCCTGATTGTCCTTGGATAATCCATTTTTTAATTTCTTTAAATATCCCTTATCGCAAGAGTACCGAGTGACCTATTATGCGATTCTTTATGATATACAGCGTTAACAAAATAACATAATATCGCGCTATCATCATAAACTCGGTACGCTTGATCCTTGTTTTTCAATGGGCACCATCAATGCCCGCCATATCCCTAAATTTCAAAATCAGGCCCCCAATCCTTTTTAAGGGATTGGGGGAACATCCTGATCCTGCAGCCCAAAACCATTCATCATTGTGTCTTCTCTTCATAAGGATCGTTTATGGACATTGAAAAAAAAATTCTGGAATTGGAAAAAAGAAACCGGGAAGCCGAGCTTGGCGGCGGCCAAAACCGGATCGATGAGCAACATGCCCGGGGCAAATTAACGGCTCGCGAACGCATTCAGATCCTGCTGGATAAAGATAGTTTTCAGGAGATCGATAAATTTGTGGTCCATCGCTGCCATGATTTTGGCATGGAAAAGAGCAAAATTCCGGGTGATGGCGTCGTCACCGGTTATGGGACCGTCAATGGCAGAAAAGTATTTGTTTTTGCTCATGATTTTACGGTTTATGGCGGTTCTTTGAGCGGCCCTTTTGGCGAGCAAGTCTGCAAAATCATGGATCTGGCTTTAAAAACCGGCGCACCTATTATCGGCCTGAACGATTCCGGCGGGGCTCGGATCCAGGAAGGGATCGTGAGTCTGGGCAGTTACGGTGAAATATTCAAACGCAATGTCTGGGCGTCAGGAGTTGTGCCGCAGATTTCCGTCATCATGGGTCCTTGCGCCGGGGGCTCGGTCTACTCTCCGGCCCTGACCGATTTTGTGGTTATGGTAAAAAAAACCAGCAATATGTTCATCACGGGACCCCAGGTTATTAAAGCCGTTACCCATGAAGAAGTCACCGCGGAAGAACTGGGCGGCGCCATGACCCACAATACCAAAAGCGGCGTCGCCCATTTTGCCGAAGAGAATGACGAAGCGGCCCTGAATCGGGTCAAAGAAATTTTAAGCTTTTTGCCTCAAAATTTCCGCGAAAAACCGCCGGTCATGCCCTGCACGGATGATCCGCAACGGGCCGATAAATCCCTAAATGAAATCATACCGACCAACCCCAAATTGCCCTATGACATGAAAGCGATCATTCACACGGTTCTGGACCACAACCATTTTTTTGAAATCCAGGAACATTTTGCCAAGAATATGGTGATCGGCTTCGGCCGGCTGAATGGCATGGCGGTCGGCATCGTGGCCAATCAGCCCCGATTTTTAGCCGGTTGTCTCGATATCAATGCCTCGATTAAATGCTCTCGTTTTGTGCGCCTGTGCGATTGTTTTAATATCCCCTTGGTGACTTTTGTGGATGTGCCCGGCTTTTTGCCCGGTGTGAATCAGGAGTACGGCGGCATTATCAAACATGGTTCCAAAATCATCTATGCCTATTGCGAAGCCACGGTGCCGAAAATCACCGTCATCACCCGCAAAGCCTATGGCGGAGCCTATGATGTTATGTCCAGCAAGCACCACGGGGCCGATATGAATTTTGCTTATCCGACTTCCGAGATTGCGGTCATGGGTCCTGAAGGCGCGGTCAATATCGTGTTTCGTAAAGAAATCGAAAAAGCCGTAGACAAAGAAGCGGCCCGTCACAAAATGATCGAGGATTATCGCAATAACTTTGCCAGCCCTTTCCGGGCCGCGGAACTGGGATATATTGATGAAATCATTTATCCTGAAAACACGCGTCAGCGCTTGATCCAGGCCCTTACCATGTTACAGGACAAACGGGAATCCATCCCGCAACGCCGGCATGGTAATATCCCCCTATAAATGAAAATCTCCCGCTGTAAGCAGCGGGAGATTTTCATAATAAAAGACTTTCGATGTAAGAGTATAGGCAATCTTCCAAAACAACAGATGCAATCGCAATCGTTGCGATTTCATTTTCCATAAGTCCCGCAGGAGGCATCATGTCTGAAAAAGACAAGCATCAAAACTTATCCGGAGCCCTGACCCAATGGTCTAAAAATTTGGAAGGCAAATCAGGAAAAAAAATGGAACGCAAAGATGCGTTCATCAACACGTCCGGCATCCCGATCCAACGGCTCTACACCCCTCTTGACACCGCTGCGCTCGATTATCAAACGACTCTAGGATTGCCGGGCCTATTCCCTTTTACGCGCGGCGTACAACCCACCATGTACCGCGGCCAATACTGGACCATGCGTCAGTATGCCGGGTTCGCCACTGCCGAAGAATCCAACCGACGTTATCGTTTTCTGCTGCAACAAGGCCAAACCGGTCTGTCCGTGGCTTTTGATCTGCCGACCCAGATCGGTTATGACTCGGATCATGAAATGGCCGTCGGCGAAGTGGGCAAAGTGGGCGTGGCCATCGATACGCTGCAAGATATGGAAATTCTATTCAAGGATATCCCCCTCGACCAGGTCAGCACGTCCATGACCATCAATGCCCCGGCCGCCGTCTTACTGGCCATGTACATTGCCGTGGCCGAAAAACAGGGCATTCATTCGGATCAACTGCGCGGCACCATTCAAAACGATATATTGAAAGAGTAT
>RPPU01000527.1 GCA_003819975.1 Desulfobacteraceae bacterium | reverse complement strand
TCGGCTGATGGTCGCTTACGATTTCATTATAGGAAATTAAGAGTGACAGGGCCGCGCAAAGCGAAATTGGTTGAATTGCAGAAGCGGACTATTTTGCGCGGCTATGATCTGTTGAAAGTGAAAGGGACCATGGTCTATGCCACCTGCACGTATCATCCGCTGGAAAACGAGGCGGTGGTCGATTATCTCTTGAAAAACCGTGAAGCGGAATTGCTTCCGATTGAAACCGGCCCGGCCGGCGAACCGGGTCTGACCCAATGGCAAAAGGAACATTATGACCGATCATTACAAAAAACAGTCCGATTCTACCCCCATCGTCTGGACTCGGTCGGATTTTTCATGGCCCGCATCGGCAAACCCGGATGAGCGCGCGCGGATCTTCGCCTATTTGGAGGAGCGCTTCGGCCTGCCGGTAAAACTGTTTGACGATTTTTTGTTGGTTGCCAAAAAAGATTCCTGGTCTTTGCTGAAGAAGTCAACCTGGCTCGAGCCGGCGGCCGGTTTCAAAACGGTTTCAATCGGCTTGAAATCTTTTCGGCGTATCGGCGAGTATATCAAGCCGACCACCCGTTTTATGCAGGTGTTCGGGGTTCAGGCGCAAAAATCGCGGTATGATTTGAATGAATCGGAATTGGCGCGGATTATGGCGAATGAACCGATCGAAGTGGAATGGCCGATCGAGCCGGGGTATGTGATCCTTGCGCACCAGGATCATATTATCGGTCTCGGTTTTTTAAAGTTTAATAGAATTCAGCCCCAATTACCGCGTCAAAAGACCAAGTAAGCCCATTAAAAACCAATTGAAAACCTGCTGTATAATTGAGGCTGATCTGATACAATTAAAATTTATAGCTACTTAGATTGTCATTTGTATTTAGATAATATTTATTTTTACTGAATTAAACATAATTTAATAAAATATTGTAAATTTTAATTGAATATATGAAAAAACGATTTGATTATGAACGCGGACCGATTCGGCCGCCTAATGAGGCGCAGAGCCTGCTTTTGAGGGTAACCCGCAATTGTCCCTGGAACCAATGCCTGTTTTGTCCGGTCTATAAAAAGAAAAAATTTTCTTTACGGACCGTGGAAGAGATCAAGGCCGATATTCAAGCGGCACGGGATATTGCCGATGAAATCAAGGCCCTGTCCGCGAAAATGGGCTATAGCGGCCGGATCACGGCCGAGGTGGCGGATGCTGTTTTCAGTCAACCCGATTTATACAGCGATGGCTATCAAAATATCGCGGCTTGGTATTTTTTTAACACCGGCGCTTGTTTTTTGCAGGATGCCGACAACCTGGTGATGCCGGTCGCGGATCTGATCGCCGTGCTCCAATTCCTTAAAGTTCAATTTCCGGAGATCAAACGGGTCACGACCTATTCGCGCTCGCGTACGATCGTGCGCAGAAGCGTGGAAGATTTGCGCCGGATCAAGGCCGCCGGTCTGGACCGCGTGCATGTGGGCCTGGAATCGGGTTTTGATCCGGTTTTAAAATTAATCAAAAAAGGAGTCAGCGCGGCCCAACAAATAGAGGCCGGGCAAAAAATCATTGCCGCGGGTTTGGAACTTTCGGAGTATGTGATGCCCGGTTTGGGCGGGCAGGCCTTTTGGCGCGAACACGCGCTGGAGACTGCCCGGGTTTTGAACCAAATCAATCCGCATTTTATTCGCATTCGCAGTTTGCGGGTGCCCACGCGGGTTTTGCTGTACGAGAAGATCCAATCGGGCGAATTCAAGATGCAGACCGATGATGGGGTGGCTGAGGAGTTAAAACTTTTCATCGCCGGCCTGGAAGGGATTACCAGCACCGTTACCAGCGATCATATCATGAATCTTTTGGAAGAAGTGAGCGGCAAGCTGCCTGAAGATAAGGAAAAAATGCTTAGGGTCATCGGCCAATATCAAGCCTTGCCCGATCCGGAGCGGTTGATTTACCGGATCGGTCGCCGGGGCGGCGCTTATCGTTCCACGGATGACTTGATCCGCGACCCGAGCACCTATCAAAAATTGCAGAGCCTGGTTCGGGAAGTGGAAAGCAGAAACGGACCGGCGGGAGTGGAGAAGATGATCGCGGAGATGGTGGATCAGTATATCTGACGAATGAAGTAGTCAGAAGTCAGAATTCAGGAGCCAGAATGAAGAAACCGGCGATGAGATTTGCAGAGACATTTAAAGTAGTGCCGTCTAACCATGTGGCTTTGCTGAGCCGTACGTTTTTAATCGTTGGATGACGTCTGTCTCGGGCCCTCTTTTGATCTGGAGGTTATTCTGGATTCTGACTTCTGAATTCTGTCAACCTGTTGAGTGGCGCAATCTATTCGAGATTTAGCTCGGAATCCATTAAGGATAAAGAAAGCATGATCTATTATCCCATTTTTTTAAATCTCGAAGGCAAGGCGGTCCTGATTGTGGGCGGCGGCAAGGTGGCCCAGCGCAAGATCGAGACTTTGCTCGAATGCGGAGCACTGGTGCGACTGGCGGCCAGGGAGCTGACGCCCGCGCTGGAAAAACTTAAAGCCGAACCAAGAGTGACGTATCTGGGCGCGGAATTTCGGGAAGAACAACTCAATGATGTTTTCATGGTCATCGCGGCCACGGATAACGCCGGGCTCAACCAAAAAATCAGTCAAGCAGCCCGGGTCCGAGGACTTTTGGTCAATGCCGTGGATCAACCGGCGGATTGTAATTTCATCGTGCCTTCGGTCCTGCGCCGGGGCGGATTGCAAATCGCAGTTTCCACGTCCGGCCAAAGCCCGATTTTAGCCAAAAAAATCCGGGAGGCTTTGGAACCCGAATTCGGCGAAGAATATGAACGGCTGATCCGCCTGATGGGCCGAATCCGCGCTGCGGTTTTAAACCGGGGCTTTGCGCAAGAGACCCATCAGCGTATTTTCGAACAATTGGCCGAATCCGACCTTTTGCAAGTTTTAGCCAAAAAGGAGTGGGCGGCGGCAGCCAAGCTGATTGATCGGATTGTGCCTCTGAACTGGTCCGCCGAAGAGATCGAACAGTATTCAACGATTCAAAGTTGAGGTGCCTATGGATTTTTGGTTGTTCCGCCTTTCCTTGATTCTGATTTTGCTGGCTGCCGGCGGTTTGGTTGTTTTTATGGTTAAGCAGCAGAAGCCTGTTTTTGTCTGGTCGTTGCGGTTGCTCTGGACCGGCTATATCGGCCTTACGCTCTTGCTCCTTTTCCAATATCGGCAGATGGGTGTGGCGCCGGTGCTTACGTTTAGGTCCGCGCTGATATTTTTTGCCTGGGCTATGCTGGGCGCTTATCTTTTTTTATATCTGAAATTCAAGCTGATGGTATTGGGTTCCTGCATTGTCCCCCTCGCAGCCGGTTTATTGATTCTTTCTCTGTTCGTTCCGGCTCCGGACCTATTCATTCATCCGGCCCTGAAAAACCACTGGTTGTCATTGCACATCCTGACCAGTGTCATGGGCAACGGCCTGTTGTCCGTGACTTTTGTCGCCGCCCTGATGTACCTGATCCAGGAACGCCAGATTAAACATAAACAGTTCGGTTCGCTTTATAAACACTTGCCCTCTTTGGAAACCCTGGATCACATCAGCCAATATTCATTGATCTTCGGTTTTTCGCTTTTGAC
>RPPU01000526.1 GCA_003819975.1 Desulfobacteraceae bacterium | reverse complement strand
CTCGGCCCGGGGCACCAGGGCAGCCACAGAGTCGATGGTCAGCACGTCAATGCCGCCGCTGCGGACCAGGATCTCGGCAATGTCTAAGGCTTGTTCGCCGGTATCGGGCTGGGAGACCAGGAGGCTGTCCACATCCACACCCAAGTTACGCGCATAGGCCATATCCAACGCATGTTCCGCGTCAATAAAAGCGACCATGCCGCCCAGGCGTTGGGCTTCGGCCGCGATGTGCAGGGCCAGGGTGGTTTTGCCGGACGATTCCGGGCCGTAGATTTCAATAACCCGGCCGCGGGGCACGCCGCCGACACCCAAGGCAATGTCCAAAGACAAGGAGCCGGTGGGAATAGACGGGGCGTCCATGACTTTTTGCTGGCTCATCTTCATGATGGAACCCCGGCCGAATTGTTTTTCAATCTGAGTAATGGCCTGTTCCACGGCCCGATCTTTATTGACTTGTTCTGCCATATTTTTTTCCTCCCTTTCTTGAAAGCGTCATTACGCAGGTCTCCCAGCGTTTCAATCGACGCCGGTAGGTACAGTATAGGGTTTTGCAGGGGCAGGTTTCAAACCTACCCCTACGCGGTAAACATTTTAAATCCGATCATTGAGCCAATTGCCCTGAGAGGGTTTTGTCCAGCCATCTGAGTAATTACAATAGTTTTAAAATTACCTCAATGTTTTTTTGATCCTGAAAAACCTTAGGATCAAAAAAACATAAATTTCTGCTGTCCTCGTCGCTCAATCCGAGCTTTTAACCACAATATTTTAGGTAATTGAGTCACCGGCCGGATAAGGGCCAGGTTTTTAGTTTGGTATATATCGCTCCGCCGGGTTTCAGGTCGCTTTTGAAAAGCACCAATTCCGCTAAAGAGATCATCGGGCTGGTCAGGTTTTGATATTGTTGCAGAATTGAGTCCAACAAATGGCTCTGATTGCCCGGGGTGCGGAAACGGCCCAGAGTCAAGTGCGGTTTGAATTCCCGATCTTCTTCCTTAACATTCAAAGGGTTCAAGTCTTTTTGCAAGATCTTTTGAAAGCCGGCCATCCGGCTTAAATCGCCGCCCACTCCCAACCATAAGACGCGGGCCTTTTTTTTATTAGGAAAACAACCCATGCTTTTCAGGCTGACTGAAAAGGGGGCATATAAACCGCAGGCAGCCCGGGCAGCGGTGTCAATTTGATTGATCGATTGTTCTTCAATATCGCCCAGAAACATTAGGGTCAGGTGAATATGGTCGACCTTCACCCACTTGGCATCCAGGGCGGTTTTTTTAAGCTCCCGGGACACCCGGTGCATGGTTTCTTTAAGCGGGCCTGATAATTCAAAGGCTAAAAAGGATCGGAATTTCATAAGCAAATCTGTTAGTAGTCAGAATTCAGAAGTCAGAATTCAGAACAATCCGCTGAAGGGTTTCAGATCAGGGGAATGATTGAGACAGACGATAGAGATGCCCGGAGTAGAGCCGTAAGATTATGCGGCCCTATGGATGAGCCTTTGACCATATCTTCGGTTTTTTTATTCTGTCTTCTGAATTCTGACTCCTGGCTACCAAAACGGCAACGAATCAAATTTAGCATGAAATAGAGAAAAAACATATATATTAATCATTGCAAATGATTCCAAACCAGTATCATCAGCCGTAAAGCCAGATTGGCATAAATCCCGGCCAGAACATCATCCAGCACAATACCGAAACCGCCGGGCAGGTTTTCAAGTTTTTTAATCGGGTAGGGCTTCAGAATATCAAAAAGCCTAAAAAGCAAGAGGCCCGACAAAATATTAAGAAAGGAAAGAGGAACCCATAACAGGCTCACTATTAAACCAGCGACTTCGTCGATAACGATCAGGCCGGGATCGTCCTGAGCCAGAAGTTTTTGGGCGCGATCGGCAATCCAAACAGCGCAGCATAAAAAGACGCCGGTCAGAATCAAGGCCGGCCAAGAATGAAATTGAGCCAGCAGGAAAACCAAAGGAAGGGCCGCTAGGGTACCGGCAGTGCCGGGGGCTATGGAAATTCGCCCGCTACCGAACCAGGTTGCCAAAATCAAGATCATTTTATTAAATAAATTTACTTGTTTGAAAACCGTGCGCCAAGATGGAGTATTTAAATCGAGTCGGTTCATGTTTTTCCGTGCGTTTCAAAGTCATTGTGAAGCAGGGGTTCAAAATTGTAAACCCCTACGGCGCGTGACAGGGACTCAAAGGCTCTAAGATTTTCCCGTTTTTTTCTACAGTCTAAACACCTACAGCCTAACACCCTGATCTCATGATCCAGGCATAGATTTTTTTCAAGGCAATGCTTTTTTCAAGGGCCAAGCGTTGACACGCTTCGAATTCGGGCTGCATGAAAAAAGAACCGTCGGATTGGATGATTTTATTCGCCCGAATCTTGCCCCAAGGACTCTCTAATTCAATCGGAATTTTTGGTAAGACGGTGCGTTGCAAATAATGGAACCGGACGCCCAATGTGGTGCTTTCCCGGAAAATCAGTTCCATAAGTCGGTCTTTGTCCGTGGGCTGGGCCAAAACCCGGAGCAAGGCGGCCGGCCGGTTTTTTTTCATTTGCAAAGGACTGAAAGCCACATCCAGGGCGCCGGCCTGGAACAGGCGGTCCATAAGAAATCCGAGCCATTCGGGATTGGAATCATCCAGGTTGACTTCCAATTGCACCAGGGTTTCCGTGGCGCCTTCAAATTCGGATTCACCGATGATCAGGCGTAGGAGATTGGGCCGGTCGGGTAAGCGATACCCGCCCACGCCATAGCCGGTTTTTTCGATTTTCATGGCCGGCAAGGTTCCGAATGATTGGGTCAAGCCGGTTATTAAGGCAGCGCCGGTAGGGGTTACCAATTCATATTGAAGCCCGGCAGCATAAACCGGAATGTTTTTCAAAAGGGCCAGGGTGGCCGGGGCCGGGTTGGGAATCTGACCGTGAGCGCATTGGATGAGGCCGGAGCCCAAAGGCAAGGCTGAGGCATGCATGGTCTCAATTCCCAAGGATTCCACGCCATAAACCGTACCGACAATATCCATAATACTGTCTACGGCGCCGATTTCGTGAAAATGGACCTCTTCCATGGAGCAACCATGGATTTGGGCTTCAACCCGGGCCAGGGATTCAAAAATACGGATAGTGGTTTCTTTGACCCAGGGACTCAGATCCCCATCTTGAATGAGCTTGGCGATTGCACTTAAACCGCGTGCTTTTTGCTTGGTTTGATCTACTTGAACCGAAAAGCGGGTTCCGTAAATATAGTTGCGCTCTTCGGAAACGGATTGCAGTTCATAGCCCTCAAGGGCCAGGCTTTGCAAAGCGGCTTTTAATTCAGTAAAAGAAAGACCGGCATCCAGCAGGGCACCCACAAACATGTCGCCGCTGATACCGGAAAAGCAATCGAGATAAGCTGTTTTCATTTTATCGACTCTATATGAAATATCCATGAAGGCAAGAGTTTTTACCAATGGGCAACGGGAATGTCAATGATAGAGAAGGGTTCAAGGGGTCCGGGGGTCGAGGGTTCAAGAGTTTAAAAAACAGAGTTAACCCGGTATACATTGGGGCGGGGAGGGCTTTTTAAAGCCCAATGATTTACAAGAAATTATTTGCATAAGCTTTATAATT
>RPPU01000525.1 GCA_003819975.1 Desulfobacteraceae bacterium | reverse complement strand
CGTTCCGAAGCCAAGGTCCAAATCCAAAAAGCCGGCGCCAGAACAACCTCGGCAGTGAGTAAAAGCACCGATTACCTCGTGGCCGGCGCAGACCCCGGATCTAAATTGGCTAAAGCCCGGGAATTCGGGATTGCTGTTTTAGATGAAAATGAATTTATAAAACTATTAGGCCTGGAAAAACAATAAAGTCAACATGATGATCCGGGATCATCCGTTATTATATCGTTACGCTGACCTTATGCGCGCGGCACGGGATCAGTAGGGGCGACCGGCTCCGTAGAGACGTATTTTCCGTCTCTACGCCGGTCGCCCCGACCTCCCAGAAGAATCGAGATTATCTGTCAGGAATTCAGGTTTTTTTGATCCTGATGCTTTTAAGGATCAAAAAAACCTTTAGGAGCATGCCATGGAAATGATCAGGGTGAAATTAATCATCAAAGGTCGCGTGCAAGGCGTCTGGTTCCGCGACTCGACCCGGCGCACAGCTCAAAAATTAAGACTTTCCGGATGGGTGCGTAATCTACCCGACGGCAGTGTCGAAGTTTTGGTGGAGGGTCCGCAAGAGCCAGTCCAAAAGCTGGTTGACTGGTGCCGGCATGGCCCAGCCACCGCCCGGGTCGATGAATGCTGTCAAACCCCGGAAGAATACCGGGGCGAGTTCCAAACCTTTAGTATTGTATTTTAATTTTAATCATGTTAGAGGTGGCGGTTTCGGCTGCTTATTCCAATTGATGAATCATAACGGATAAAGATTTCGCAGGCGTGAGGGACTTGAATGGCTACCAGAGTAAGACTTAAAAATTATTTCTATTTGATTTTGTTGGTTTTTTTTATATGGATGACCGGATGCGGCGGTCAAAAAATGTTGCGGCCTAAGAGCGTTGCGCACAATGACCTTAAAAAAAAGATCCTGGTTTTGCCTCTCCTGAATTTTACCGGCCTGCCGGAAGCCAAAGCCGAGCAAATCCGGACCCAACTAATGGAAGCCCTTCAAAAAGACACTCGTGTGATCGTCCAAAAAAATGCGGCCGCGCCTGCCGCCAATTTCCAGCCGCCAAAGTTTCTCTTGCCCGAATTCGGCCTTTGGTCCGATCCTGAATTGCTTAAAAACGCCGAGGAATACGACTTGAATATCCTGTTGCTCCCTGTTCTGAACCCTTTTAAAATTCATGAAATCAGGGCCGGAATATGGCCTTTATTTAAAAGCAAACAGGAGCTGGATCTCTCCATGACCCTCAATGCCTTTGACCCGGTTCATCGCCTGGTTTACCTGATTCATCTTGAGAACCGCAAAATCACCTTGCCAAAATTCGACCAAGGATTTGGCTTTGGCGATCCCATCAACAACGAACAAAAATGGAAATCGATTCCCGACCAAACCTGGGAAAAAAATTGGTCCCACATTATTGCCCGCCAAGTCGCTGTATTTTTAAAAGAGACCGCCAAGCGACCCTGGACCGGACAAATTATTACCGTGGAATCCGAAACGCTTGCAATCAATGCCGGCCTCGATATCGGCCTGCGCGACGGGCTTGTTTGCGAGGTTTTTAAGCGGGTTGAATCCCAAGGCCCCCAGGGCTGGAAAGTATTAAGTGAAGGACCCAAGGTCGGCGAAATCCGGATTACCAAAACAATGGATCGAACCGCTTTGGCTCTCCCGCTGAATAAGGCCGAAATCAAACCGGGGCAGTTGATTAGAGTTAAGAATTAAGTCAGCAACCACTCAAATTTTTTGATCGAATTTAACCTTGGACAATCCGAAGGCTTAAATCGAATATCGAATACTCAATATCGAATAATGAATGTCGAAGTAAAAAACGAATGCACCTAAAGGTTTTCTTCGGTCTTTGACCTTCTTCATTCGATATTCAGTATTCGATATTCGATATTTTAGATTATTCTATCGGGCTGCAGGATCCTTAAGTAATAACTTGTTGATATTTGGAACATAAAGGTTCTAATTCATTCCCATCATCTCCTTGGCATGCGCCAAGGCCTCACGCGAAATCACCTTGCCCCCCAAAAGACGCGCGATCTCCTTGACCCGCGCTTCCGCGTCTAATTCTAAAATGGCCGTTTGCGTCCGGTCCGCAACCACTTTCTTCTTGACCAAAAAATGGGTCGCGCCCTTACCGGCGATTTGCGGCAAGTGCGTGATGCAAAGAATCTGATGAAAAGCCGCCAGGGATTGCAGCTTGTCCCCGACCACTTCGGCCGTGGCCCCGCCGATCCCGGAATCCACCTCATCGAAAATCACGGTTTCCACGGAACTGGTGCGGGCCAGAATCGTCTTCAGGGCCAGCATAATGCGCGACAATTCGCCGCCGGAAGCAATGCGCGCCAACGCTTTCAACTCTTCGCCCACATTGGGTGAAAGCATGAATTCGGCCTGGTCAAACCCGTCCGCCTTGAGACCGGCTACGCCCTGGGATGCTTCCGCTTTTTCGAAAAAATGGATGCCGAATCGCGTACCGGCCATATCCAGCAGGTTCAATTCCTGCATGACCGCCTTTTCCATTTTTTTGGCCGCGGCTTGTCTTTTAAGCGAAAGCGCTTCGGCTTGGGCCAGGAGCGCCGTCTCAGCCTCTTTTATTTGCGCCTGCACCCTTTTTAGCTCTTCCCGCTGCCGGTCCAAATCAAGGACCTGGCCCGACAGGTTGGCCCGGAAGCGCAAAACATCTTCCAGCGCCGGACCGTATTTCTTTTTTAGCTTATGAAGCAGTTGCAGCCGCTCTTCCGCTTGTTCCAGGCGCGCCGGGTCATGGGTGACGGTATCCTGTAAATCGCGCAATTCCAGAGCCAACTCCTGCAAACCCACCTTGATGCCCGCCAAAGATTCTCCGGGCTTGCGCAGGCGCGGGTCGATCTCGGCCCCGCGCTGCAGCGTTTTCCAACAGCGCGTGATCTGCACCAAAACCGCCTCTTCCCGGTCGTAAATTTGCTGGTAGGCCTCGTTCATGATCTGTTTCAACTCTTCGGCATGTTGGAGCCATTTTTTTTCTTCTTCCAATTTCCGGTCTTCACCGGTCTGGACGTCCGCCCCGTCGATCTCCCGGATTTGAAATTGGGCCAAATCCTGCTGCTCCTCGGCTTTTTTAATGGCCCGCTCCAGAGCGCGGCCGCGCTCCAGCAGCTCCTGATGCGCGCGGAATCGTTCGTTCAACTCCAGCCGCAAGTCGCTCAGCCCGCCGAAATCGTCCAAAAGAAAAAGATGGTTGTCCGGCTTCAAGAGGCGCTGGTGCTCGTGCTGGCCCGAAATGCTGATCAACATCAAACCCACCCGGGCCAGCATTTGCAGATTGGCCATGGAACCGTTGATCAGGATGCGGTTGCGGCCGTTGCGGGCAAGGTGGCGCTTGACGGTCAGCTCATCGCCCTCGGCCGGAAGCCCGAGTTCGGCCAACAAAGCCGGCATGGCCGAAGGGCTGCCCAGACTGAATAAAGCTTCGACCGTGGCCTCCTCGGCTCCGGAGCGGATCAGGTCGGCCGAAGCCCGGCCGCCCAGAATCAGGTTCACGGCATTGATGATGATCGATTTACCCGCGCCGGTCTCGCCGGACAGGATGTTCAGACCCGGCTTGAATCCTATTTCCAGGCGATCGATAATGGCAAAATTAGAGATAGTGAGTTG
>RPPU01000524.1 GCA_003819975.1 Desulfobacteraceae bacterium | reverse complement strand
GGGATATGGAATCAAACAGTCTAAAAAGCGCCATGGTTCAAACACCCCCAAAGCCGACTTACAATGAATTGAAGAAAAAACTGGAGGAGGTGGAGCAAAGGGCCGGAGACCTGCAAAGACGCGAAATTTCGGTCCGTGAAAATGAAGCCAAGCATCTCGCTATCCTCCAAAGCATTGCCGACAGCTATTTCGAAATCGACTTGAAAGGGCATCTGGTTTTTTTTAACAACGCCACCGTTGAGATGATGGGTTTTTCACGAGAGCAATTGCTCGGCATGAATTATCTTCAATTCTGCGCGCCGGAGAGCCGGGAAAAGATCCGTCAAGGTCTTATCAGGGCCCAAGAATCGGGATCGCCGGTCAGCGGTTTGGAATTCGATCTGGTGCGGGTGGATGGACAAAAAAAAGAGCTGGAAATGTCGATTTTCCTATTGCGCGGAGTCGCGGACCAGCCCATTGGTTTTTGCGGCATAGCCCGGGATATCAGCAACCATAAACAAACCGAAGAGATGCTCAAAACCACCAATCGCCAGTTGGAAGAAGGCAACCGGGATTTGGAAAAGATCATTGAAAGGGCCAATCAAATGGCCGTGAAAGCGGAGCTGGTCAGCCTGGAACTCAACCAGATTTTCAACGCGGTCGGGGACGGCATGTGGGAGGTCGACACCCGGTTCGAGACCCAGCGCGTTAATAAGACTCTGGCCGGTATGTTGGGGATTGCCCCGGAAAAAGCGCTCAAACAAAAATGTTCCGAGCTGTTTGACGGGCCGATCTGCCGGAGCGATCAATGCCCCCTGAAGCAGATGATAAAAGGCAAGGGTGTCGAACGGATTGAGCTGGATATCGAGAGAACCCTGGCGGATGGTTCGGTGGTTCCCTATATTCTGACCGCCACTCCGTTCTCCGGTCCGGACGGCGAATTTATGGGCATTGTCGAGGTTTTTAAAAATATCTCGGAACGTAAAAAGGCGCAAGAGGCTATAAAAAAAGCGAACCAGGAATTAGAGCGTTTGGCCCGGATTGACGGCTTGACCCAGATAGCCAACCGTCGGACGTTTGACGAAGCCTTGGCCCGGGAATGGCATCGTCTGTGGCGCGAACAAAAACCTCTCTCCCTTATCATGTGCGATGTGGATTGTTTTAAAGCTTACAACGATACCTATGGCCATCAATTGGGTGATGATTGCCTGCGGGCCATTGCGCAGACGCTTAGCCGAAATGTCAAACGGCCTACGGATGTGGTCGCCCGTTACGGTGGAGAAGAATTTGTAGTGATTCTGCCCAATACCAGCGGTTTGGGTTCCGTACATGTGGCTGAAACCATTCGGCAATCCGTTCAGGAATTGAAAATTGCCCATGCAAATTCATTGGCCGGGAAGTATGTGACTTTGAGTTTGGGTGTGGCCAGTATCATACCGGCCGGTCATTTTAAGCCTCAGACTTTGATCGAAGCCGCGGATAAAGCTCTTTATGAAGCCAAAAAAAGCGGCCGAAACCAGTTTGTGGTGAAAGATATTTCCGGAGCCTGAAAGGGCTTGCCAACCCCGATCTTTGTCGCTCTATCCCCGGATTATGCGTTAAATCAAAAATATATTAAATTTGGCAAACATATTTTTGCCAATGAATAATTTGGGTTAAAATTATTCCTTGTCCGACATTTTTGTGATATTCTCCTCCTGCCTTTAAGCGCTTCATAAAATATCGATAATAAATTGCGGCGTCAGACAAAGGGCTTTGCACGCAATTTATCTCCCTGAGTATAAATAAACATGAACATTTTTAACCCATGGTGCAACTTATGATTAAAGGACCGAATCCTGAACGAGAAGCCGGGCTTTTGGAGCGGATCGTCACTGGTGATGAGAAGGCCTTTAGCGAATTGTACGGCCTGTGTTCAAAAAGCGTTTATGCTTATATTTTCAGAATATTACAGGATAAAACCATGGCTGAAGATGTTCAAATCGAAGTGTTCACCCAGGTCTGGAAAGGAGCCGGGACTTTCCGGGGCCAGTCTCAGGTAAAAACCTGGATTTTTGGTATTGCCCGAAATCTGACCCTGAATGAGTTGCGCAAACGGAAAAATCTTTTGAATATCGATGATTTCCCGCAATTGAACGACCCGAAGCAGCCTGAAATCGACACTTGCGACCAAGCCGGTTTGGTCAAACAGGCCATGGCGAAAATTTCAGCCAAGCACCGGGAGATTCTGGATTTGGTATTTTTCCATGAGATGCGTTACGAGGAAATTGCCGCTCTCTTGGACATTTCGGTGAATACGGTCAAGACGAGAGTCTTTTACGCTAAAGAGGCTTTGAAGAAAAAAATGACCCTGATGGGGGTGAGCCATGATTAAAAATAAATTAGAAAAATTTAAGAGCATCTTGCCGCTTTACTTAAGAGGCGACCTTTCCGACCCGGATCGGAAAGAGCTGGAAGAGGCTTTGATCCAATATCCGGAACTTAAAAAAGACCTCCGGGAATTCGCCGAAATTCGTGCCGCTTATCAGGAGACCATCCGGGAAATGCCGGAGCCGGCTGAGAATCTTTACGGCCGGATTGTGCAAAATATCCGTAAACAAGAAAACAAGGCCCCGCGGCCTTATCGAATCCGGGTGCGGTCCGTGCTTGATTTTCTGCAAGAAGCTTTTGCTTCGCCGAAATTGGCTTGGACCACGGCAGCGGTTTTTCTATTGATCAGCGTGGCGGTTGTTTTAAAGCCGGCTCCCGAGGGGACGATCGTCACTTTGGGGCAATTTGACCCCGAACCTTATAAAGTCAAACTCAATATCGTGTTCAAAGACGGCGCCAGTGAAAAGGAAATTCGTAAGTTGTTGATCGGGACCGGAACCCGGTTTATCGACGGCCCGGATGAGAATGGGCTGTATGTTCTTACGGTTCAATCGGTGGATCAAAAAGAAAAAGCGCTGGCCGAATTGGAAAAATCCGGGATTGTCCGGTTTGTCGATTTTCGGGAGTAGATTAAAATCAGGCTATTAGGCTGTAGGTATTTAGACTATAGGCAAGAATGATATGAAACAAGGGCCGATTAGCTTTTTTTGTTCTTCCTATAGCCTAAATGCCTACAGTCTAAAAGCCTAAAGATTCAAGGAGCCATACATGAAAAAGAGCGGCCGGATTCGTAAGAGCATGAGCTGCGCGGCTCTTTTGTTTTTTTTGGGCTTCTGTGCGGCGAATAGTTCAGCCGCGCCCCCGCCACCCCCGGCGGTTAAGGCCGCACCCGCGATCAAACCGGTCTTGATTCAAAAAACCGGCTCCAATCTTCCGCCCGCGAGTCCGGCGTCGAATCCGGTTTTAAACCAGGCGCCGATCGTGAAAGCGCCGTTGACCAAATGTCCGGAATTGAAATGGGTCACAGCGGATGTGCTGCCGGCTGCCCGCCAGGAACACGATTACAATTATCGTTTGATCGGCAGCGGCGGCAGCGGGGTATTATCCTTTTTAATGGAAGAGAAAACTTTGCCGCCGGCCGGATTGAAGCTCACGGCCAATGGCACTCTTTTGGGCAAACCTTCCAAAGCAGGGGAGTATGTGTTGGTGGTCGTTCTGCGGGACAGCTGTGCAGCGGGCGCGCAACAAGTACTTAAAAAATTTTTTCTCAAGATCAACCCGGAAGCACCTG
>RPPU01000523.1 GCA_003819975.1 Desulfobacteraceae bacterium | reverse complement strand
CAGCGCGGCAATGCCGCCGAAGCTGGCGCCGTAGCCGACGCTGGTGGGCACGGCGATTACCGGTTTGGACACCAGGCCGCTGACCACGCTGGGCAGGGCGCCTTCCATTCCGGCCGCCACGATGATCACGGCGGCCTCGGCGAGTTTTTGGCGGTGAGCGAGCAAACGATGCAGACCGGCCACGCCCAAATCGTAAACGGTTTCCACGGTATGCCCCATGAAACGGGCGGTCAGGGCTGCTTCCTCGGCCACCGGGATGTCGGAGGTGCCGGCGCAGACCACCAGGATCAGGCCTTTGCCTGCAGGGGTAACGGGATGCTGAAACAAAGTCAGAACCCTCGATTTGGCGTGATAAGTGCTTTGTGGAAAAGCGGTCTGAATTTTTTCCGCTTTATCCGGATCCAAGCGGGTGACCAGGATGTTCTCCTGTTGGGCGAGCATGCGCTGCATAATGGCCAGGATATCTGCCGCGGTCTTGCCTTGACCGAAGATGACTTCGGAGAGGCCTTGGCGCAGACCGCGGTGATGATCGACGCAGGCCAAACCAATGTCTTCGAAGGGCAGGGCTTTCAGGCGCTCCAGGGCCTGGGGCACGCTTGTTTCGCCGCGGCTGACGGCCAGTAGTAGTTCTCGTAAAATGCTTTCATCCATGGGACAGGTACCTTTATTGTTTGAGACTACCTATTTAGCATAGGATTTAAAAAAATTTATTCACCACAGAGGCGCAGAGAGCACAGAGTGATCTTTTTTTCTCTTTGCCGGTGAGAGGCCGGCAAAGAGAAACTACTCAACGGCTTAGCCGTAATAAATAATTGCCCGAAGAGCTTTTCTGGGCCTATCGAAGGAGTAGATTGATTTTCCCTTTTGACTCTCTCGGCACAACAGTTTTACGGTTTTGAAAACTGTTTTAAAATGAAAAAGAAAAATATTCTCTGTGTCCTCTGTGCCTCTGGTGAATTTTTTTAAATTCTGCCCCGCATCCGCAGGTTGACTTCCAGCCGTTCCAGGGACAAGTTGACGGCGTCCTGAACTTTTTTATTTTTCTTTAGATAATTGCTGAAAAAATTTTTAATGGCTTGTTCCTTGCCCATGCCGCAGATCGGGATGATGGCGGCGATAATCCGTTCGTAGGCTGAAGGATGGTATGCTTCGAATTTTTGCAGGTTGGTCAGATACCAGTCCCACATACCGGGGATCGCGTGAGGATTGGCGGCCAAACTGCCGACGGCGATAGAGATATTGCGGGCCGGGATTTGGGACAGGATGAACGGCTTGGTCTGTTCGATCAATTCCAGTTTTTGAAAACACCCTAAAGCAATGGTAATATTGGTGCGGGTATGTTCGCTGGTCGTGGTTTTGAGGGTTTTTTCAAGCCAGGCAAAAGTGGCTTGGTTGCCGTGCAAAGCCGCGACTTTCATGACGCTTTTCATCAAGTCCTCATGAATGACTCCCTTTTTCATCAGTTCTTGGAATTTTTCCAGGCAAAGAGTGACTACGGGCTTAAGGCCGAGCAAGGCGGAAAGCCAGATGATCTGTTCCCGCAAGATGGAAATGCCGTGTTTTTCTCCGGGCCGGGGCTGATATCCGATATGATCCATCACTTTGGCCAGGAAAGGCTTGGCCACGGCGGTAATGCGCGCTCTCTGCTTGGGATCCATAACCAGATAAGCATGCAGCAGATTGTCGGAAATACTCAACAGGGGCAGCCAGGCGTCTTCATTGCGGTAATAGGCAAAAAATTCGAGATAATCGGCCAGACTGATGACCCCTTTTCTGACCAGGGCGTAAAGATCATTATCCAGTCCCCAGCGATCGAGCGGGGGCAAGGTCTTATTCTGCACCCGGACGCCCAGTTCGGTCAGGTTCGGTTTGTCCAAGTAATGGACTCTGAAAAAACCCCGCTGGCCGGTGTTTAATTTGTATGCCAAGACCGCGGGGTCCAGTTCAAGGGTGGTTTGCCGGGTTTCAAGCAAAGTCGTGATGGTTTTGGCGGCGCCGTCCCGATAATAGTAGTCGATGACCAACGGCACGGGCCAGACCTGCTCGGAGTGCAGGGGCAGATAGGTGAAGCGTTCCTGGCGGATATTCAAGCGGTTATCGGTCCGCGTCGCGGTCAATAAAGGAAAGCCGGGTTGTTCCACCCAGGTTTTCATGATGCGGTCGATCGGTTTGGCCGAAGCGGCCGCAAAGGCGTCCCATAAATCATGACTGGCGGCGCAGGCATATTCGAATTTTTTAAGATAATGCCGCAGGCCGTTTTGAAAGTTTTGGGCGCCGATATAAGCTTCAATCATGCGCAACATGCTGCCGCCTTTGGAGTAGATGATCGGCGCCGTGCTCAGATTAATCGCGACCCGGTCGGCGCCGGCCATTTCGATGGGCGTGGTCTCCTGATAGGCGTCCCTTTGCAGGGCAATATCGACCTGCTCATGCACAAACTGGTCCCAGACTTCCCATTCCGGGTAATAATGGTCCACTACTCCATATCCGAAATAGGTGGCGAAACTTTCATTGAGCCAGAGGTACTTCCAATCCGAAGGCGTGACCAGATTTCCGAACCATTGATGGGCGATCTCGTGGGCAATGATTTCGCAGATCCGCTCTTCACCGGCTTTGGACGTGATACCGGGATAGAGGAGCAGCGCATTTTCGCGAAAGGTGACGGCGCCCCAGTTCTCCATGGCGCCGAAAACGAAATCGGCAATGGCGATCAGGTCCAATTTGGGCAAAGGGTAGGGCACGCCGTAATAATCTTCAGAGTAGGTCAAGGATTTTCGGCCGAATTTCAAACTGTATTCGGCATATTCCAGCAGAGAAGGCAAGGCCGCGACCCGAACCTGCACTTTACCCGGGTCTTCCAGAAAGGCGAATTCGCCGACGCTGAAAAAAACCAGGTAAGTGGACATCTTGGGGGTCGGTTGAAAGCGGACTCGTTTTTTGTTATCGGGTAATGCTTCTTCTTTTTCAATCGGGCAGTTGGAGACGGCCGTCAAGTGCGCCGGGACGATCAATTCGATTTCAAAAACCGCTTTTTGGGCCGGGTGGTCCAGGCAGGGAAAAGCCCGCCGGGCGTCTTGTTCCTGAAATTGGGTCAGGGCGATATAGGTTTCCTGGTCGTGCAGCACGGTTTTACTGCGATAAAAGCCGGCCATTTTATTGTTGATCTCGCCCAGGTAGTCGATGCCCAGGGTCAGGACGCCGGTCCGCGCCGGGGGCAGGGTTATCTCCAGCTTTTCTTTTTGCGCATCCGATTTAAAAGAGCAATCTTCAAAATGATCCCCGGAAAGGACTTGGCAGCTCCGGATTTGCAATTCAAGGATATCCAGAGTCAATTCGTTTCCTTGACCTTGGATATCGAGTTGAATCTCAACCCGGCCTTTAAACTTAAAATGGGTCAAATCGGGTTCGAGTCTCAGGCAATAACGAATGGGAAGGATCGACAACATATAGGTTTCAGTCTCCTTTGAATCGGCATGATTGGCCTTTGTTTCATCAAGATCGGGTTAACCTATGAGCCCTCAATCTTGAGCCTTGCGCAAAAATATCCAGCCGGCCGGGAAGAAGCTTATTAAAAATGGGGGAATTCACTAGTGAAAAATGATCCTTGCCGGGCCTTTTTGTTTAATTTTAGCTTAAGGAATATACCT
>RPPU01000522.1 GCA_003819975.1 Desulfobacteraceae bacterium | reverse complement strand
CAAGATGTCCCGGCCCAGTTCATCCCGGCCCAGCCAGTTTTTCCAGGAAGGGGTGTCCAAACTGAAACGCAAATCCTGCTTGATCGGATTAAAGGGGGTGATCCAATTGGCCAAGACGGCCAGGAGCAGAAAAAAGATCAAAATGCGGCGGCCCACCAGAGCGATGCGGTTGCGTTTCAGTTTTTTCCAGACCAGGGAGCTTTGTTTGTCGGGATTTTTCATGTTTTTAAAACCCAGTAGACAGAATTCAGAAGCCAGAATCCAGAATTTCAATCCGAACACCTTGTTTTAAAATGAAAACCGCTGTCGCCATAATGTCAGCATGGGTTTTTCATTCTGACTACTGGCTACTGGCTTCTGTATTCTGGAGTTTTTAATCATAATGAATCCGGGGATCGATATAAGCATAAAGAATATCGACGATCAAATTGACCATAATATAAAGACAGGCAAAGACCAATACAATGCCCTGGACCATATTGTAATCCCGGGCCTGGATGGAATCCACGATCAAGCGGCCGATACCGGGCCAGGCATAGACGGTTTCGGTCAGAATCGCGCCGCCGAGTAGAGAGCCAAATTGCAGGCCGATGACGGTGATGACCGGGATAAAGGCATTGCGCAAAGCGTGTTTGAGAATTACGACTTTTTCAAGCAAACCTTTGGAGCGGGCGGTCGTGACATAATCCTGGCTCATGACCTCGAGCATACTGGAACGGGTCATGCGGGCGATGAAAGCAATGGAAAAGACCGCCAGGGTGAAAGCAGGCAGAATCACGTGTCGAAAAGAACCGATACCGCCGGCCGGCAACCAGTGCAGCTTGACCGCGAAAAGAATTATAAGCATCAAACCCAGCCAGAAGACCGGCATGGAGATGCCGAACAGAGCCAGGACCATAACGACGTAGTCGGCCGGCGTATACCGCTTTACGGCCGAGAAAATGCCGGCCGGAATGCCGAGCAGGCAGGCCAAGGCAATGGAAACCACGGCCAGCAGAACGGTATTGGGCAGGCGGCTCCAGATTTCCACAAGCACAGGTTGATCGGTTCGGGCCGATTTGCCCAGATCCAGCCGCACCAGGTTGCGGAGGAAAATACCGTATTGAACATAAATCGGTTTATCCAGTCCCCATTCGGCCCGCATAGCTTCCACATTTTCCTGGGTAGCCAATTCACCGGCCCGGACCTGGGCGGGATCTCCGGGTAAAGAGCGCAACAGAATAAAAACGATCAGGGAGATCCCGAACAGGACCGGCAAAGTTGAAAGCAGGCGTTTAAGGACGTAGGCGAACATGCCTATTTCACCTTGGCATAGATGGCGTTGAATTTTTCAACCGCATTCACCACGACGCCTTCGATATTGCCGCGATGCACCACGATATATTTCTGCACATAAAGGAAAATCATGGGGGCGTCGTCCCAGATCATCTTGGATGCATTCGTGTAGGCCGCTATTCTTTTTTTAGGATCCGGGTTATCGCGGGCTGCTTCAATCGCTTTATCCACTTCCGGGTTTTTATAAAAAGTTTCGCACAAGGCGACCGGCGGCCATTGCGAGGAATGGTATTGCGGGAAGAACATGAAATGGGCATCCTGGACGGTGGTGCCCCACCCCAGGAAGAAGAGTTGGGTCTCGTTTTGCTCGACCGGTTTGGTGATCATGGCGATATAGGTCGGCCAGTCATAGGTGCGCAATTCGACCTGCAGGCCGATATCGTTCAGATAAGCCTGAATGGCTTCGGAAACCTGTTTGTCGAACATATACCGGCCGGTAGGCGTCATCATCTGGATCTTGGTGTCCATGGGAAACTTGGCGGCTGCCAGGAGTTCTTTGGCTTTTTTGGGATTGTATTCGTATTTTCCGGTTTTAGCATATCCGAAATGGCTCGGCGCCGTGGGGCCTTCCGATACCTGAGCCATGTCCATCAGGATTTTTTTCACGATCGTGTCTTTATCGACCGCATAGTTGAAAGCCTGGCGGACTCTTTTATCTTTGAAGATCTCCTTTTGATTGTTAATGGCGATGAACATGAAACGGGTGCTCGGAGCCTTGATGACGACAAGATTGGAATCCTTTTCCAGCATCGGGACGTCCGGTGGTTGGGGCGAATAAATTAAATCCAGATCGCCGGCGCGGATCATAGCGGTCCGGGTGCCGTGCTCGGGAACAATCTTGAAAATGACTTTTTCCAGGGAAGGTTTTTTGCCGTAATAATCGTTGTTACGCACGAACACAATGCGGTCGCCTTTAACCCATTCCTGGAATTTGAATGGTCCCGTGCCGATCGGTTGAATGGCTAATTGATCCGGGGTTTCCTTAATGGCTTTGGGAGACATGGGCGACAGAATGGTGCCGGTCAGAACCCGGTTGAAAGGCGCAAAAGGAGCTTTCAGATGGATCTTGACTTCATAATCGTTGACAATCTCCAATTTGTCTACAAAGGCATAAGTGGTTGACCTTTGGGGCAGTTTGGTTTTGGGATCGAGCGCGCGATCAAAGGTCACTTTCAACGCTTCGGCATTAAAAGGCGCGCCGTCATGAAATTTAACGCCCTTGCGCAAGGTCAAAGTGTAAACCAGACCGTCTTTGGAAACATCCATTTTCGTGGCCAGCCTGGGTTCCAATTCGCCTTTTTCATTCTCATAGAACAGAGGGTCATACACAAAGTCGAGAATGTTTTGGACAATCGTGGTGGTTTGATCATGGGGATTAAGACTGTCGGCATCCACGCCCAGACCGATGCGCAGTTCATTGGCCGACCAGGCTTGCTGGGGCAGGAAAACAACGGTGAAAACCAGGGCAGAGAGAACGATTCCAAACCCTTGCAGTATCCTTAAAGATTTCATGCTCCTACCTCCTTATAAAAAGTGCTTGAATGGTTGCATAAAATGAAAGGATTGATACCTTTCGACTCATGACCTGAACTTCGCTTTGCTAAGGGTTAATAGGGGCGCCTTTTAAGGCGTTGATCTTGAATCCTTTTGTTTAAAACGGGACATTTTAAGTTTAGGAAAAGCGGGATGGCATGTCAAGCCCAAATCCTGTATAAAGTTAGACAGTTAACAATAGGTCATACTTTTCAATGGTTCTCGGGGGTTGGATTGGTTCTTCAGCCTGAACCTTTAATAAAATCGGGTTCATTTGAACCGGACAGTTAAATATGTTATTTTGCGATTGAAAACAAAGCCGGGTTCAGTCATAGTTTGGGGCATTCGCCAGGAAAAAAACCTTTTTAAGTTTTGAATCGGGCGCAGCGGCCATCTCATAAGGAGTGTATTCAACCGATGTCATTCAGCGTACCCCTCAGCCAAAAACAAAAAGAATTAAGCGCGAAGATCCGGGATCTGGCAAAAAAGAAAAACGCCGTGATCCTGGCTCACAATTACCAACGACCCGAGGTCCAGGATGCGGCCGATATCACCGGTGACTCCCTGGAACTTTCCATGCGGGCCGCGGAGACCAAAGCGGAAGTGATTGTATTTTGCGGCGTGCATTTTATGGCGGAAACCGCGGCCATTCTGGCGCCCAACCGGATCGTGCTGCTGCCGGTCCAGTCCGCGGGTTGTCCCATGGCCAACATGATCACGGCCGAAGCATTGCGGGCCAAGAAAGCAGAACTCGGAAATGCGGTGGTTATCAGCTATGTGAAT
>RPPU01000521.1 GCA_003819975.1 Desulfobacteraceae bacterium | reverse complement strand
TTTAACTTACGCATCCATTTCATATCATGATTGCCGGGCAAACAGAGCGCATGTCCTGCTCTGGTCATGTTATAAATCAACTTGAAACAATCCAAAATCCGGGGTCCACGATCCACCAGGTCACCAAGAAAAATCACGGTGCGATCCAAGGGGTGGCTGTAAACGGGGCCGGACAGAGGACCGTCATTGTTTTGGGACAAGACTTGATACCCCAATTGTGCAAGTAAGGCGACCAGTTCGTCATAACACCCGTGGATATCGCCGATAATATCGAATGGACCGAGCAAATCGCTTTTATCGTTCCATAAAGGCACAAATTCAATCTGGGCCGCATCGACCTCCTCTTCGGTTCGGAGGCGGAACATATGCCGGAACCCCTCAAATTTGATCTTGCG
This sequence comes from Desulfobacteraceae bacterium, assembly GCA_003819975.1. The sequence goes on along the minus strand of RPPU01000521.1, from coordinate 3,265 downwards.
CAAAGATTGTTTTAACTGGCTGCTTTGCTGCCGGAGCACATGCTTGCCGAAATTACGGTCGGTGCGCCCTTTATTGCGTTCTTCGCAAGTTTTTTCCGGCAGATCGAAAACCAAGGCTACCGGCAGGACATGATATTTACGAGCCAACTCCACCAGCGGTTTGCGCGCCTCCGCCTGGACATTGGTGGCATCGATTACGACCAACTTTCCGGCTGCCAGCCTTTTGGAAGCAATGAAATGCAAGACCTCAAAAGCATCTTTTGTGGCTTTCTGGTCGTTTTCATCATCTGAGACCAAGGCCCGGCAATAATCGGATGAAAGAATTTCCGTGGGCTTGAAATGTTTGCGTGCAAAACTGGATTTTCCCGAACCGGAAATCCCTACCAGCACGATCAACGATAATTTTGGTATTTTCAATACGGTCATGCTCTATCCTTTATTAAAAACAGCCATCTGGGTCGGTGTACCGACCTGTTCGACTTCAGCGCCGATATTTAAAAAACGAATCTGATAAGCATACTGATCCGCGATTCGTCTGGCCCAAATTTCGAACTCGGCCCGGGTCCATTCAAAACGATGGTCGCCGTGCCGAAATCCGGTTTTGCCGACATTTTCCCAGACAACGTTATAATCGCGGTTAGGCGTGGTCAGCACAATATACTTGGGCTTGGCGCATTCGAACAAGACCCGTTCAAAAGCCTTGAGGCGGGCCGCATCCAAATGCTCGATCACTTCGATGACAGTTGCCGCATCGAAACCTTCCAAACGACGATCGCGATAGATCAGGGATCCGTGCAACATCTGAATACGTTCTTTTTGTTTGGGCGGCAAGTCCGTCAATTTCAAACGATCCGTGGCTATTTCTAATGCCCGGATCGAGACATCCAGCCCCACGATCTTTTTAAATTGTCTTTCCTGAAGAAGTAGTTGCAATAACCGGCCTTCACCGCAGCCCAGATCCATAACCGATTCGGCCTGCACGGATTTCAGAACCGAAAGAACCGTTCCCAACCTTTCTTCATTCAGACGGATGCGGATCTCAACGCTCTCTTCCGCAGAAGGTTCGTCCGTTGGCTGATCCCTTTCAGCCGGGTTGATCTCGATCAAGCGGTCCAACGCTTCCCGCGTATAACTGATCCTATTTTTAAAATAACGCTTGGCGATTTGCTCTTTTTCCGGATGCTGAGCCAGCCAGCCCTCGCCCCGCTTGAGCAATTTCTCGATTTCGGATTTATCCACATAATAATGTTTTTGGTTGTCCAATACCGGAATCAGAACGTAGAGATGGTTGAACAACTCGACCAGGGTCGTCTCTTTGAATAAGGCAACCGTATAGTAAAGACTCTCGCCCCATTGCGGAAACCGCTCGTCCAGGGGGTGGCGGATCGCTTGAACCGTATAACCCAAAGGTTCAAACAATTTTCTCAAAAACAACTCCCCTCCCCTGCAAGGCAACACGGTGATTCGGCAGGTCAATGGCATTTTCATGTCGACCAGCTCCGGCCGGGCTTTGCATCGACCGTTTAAGGTTTGCCCGAAAACCTGCGATAGCGCCACGCTCATAAAAGAGGAACAGACGTAGGGGCGGTCATTGACATATTGCTCTAGCGGCATGGTTGAATGCATGTGCCGGCTGCCGCGCACCAATTCGATCGGGTCGATATCCAACATAATGGCCACGGTACATTGCTCCCGAGTTGCTTCGGGATAAAAAACATTGACCGTTCCGAAAGCCAGATCGGCCGACTGGCTGCGAAAAGGGCTTTTGTGCAGCAAATAGCCCATGTCCGTAGCAGGTTGATGAGTGGTTGTAATAGTTAAAAGCATATTGTACTAACCCTGCCTTTTTTAGGTAAATAGGGACTGGAGACTGAAAGCCACAATCTAAAAACCAACAGTTTATTTACCTGAGTGTTTACGCTTTTTTTTATTTCATTACCTACCATAAGTCAATAATGTTTGACACAAAATAATTGATCTTTTTGTTAAATTTATGATAGATTATAGCTATTATGCATAGGAAAACGATCCGGATGCGATCAAATAGCACAAACAATGAAATCCACGAAGCGTACCGACCAATAGGCGATAAAGAAGATTGTTTTGATATTGAATTTTGGCAAGCGCAAGGATCTGAAGCCATCTTTAAAGCTGCCCTTGAAATGGCTTTGGATTACCTGATTTTAAGGAACGGACATGCTGACGAGCCCAGACTTCAAAGATCTGTTGAGTCTTTTGGAAAAATATCATCATGTCGATCCCGGGCGTCGAATTTGAAAATGCCTGGAAGCATCATGAAGAAGTATGCATAGGGGATCTATCTATTCCGTTCATCTCCAAATCAGATCTGATCAAAGCCAAAGAAGCGGGCGGCAGGGCTCAAGACTTGCTCGATGTTGAAAATCTGAAAAAATGACTCTATCCTGAATAATTCTTAAGCAAAAACATGAAACTAAGCACCTCCATCAATGATATTAAACATTATACCATGAACTAAACCATATATAACAATGCTAAACGACATCCATATTCCGTGCCGAAGTGTAAATACGCCATGAAAATAGAGCCTGAACGATTTTTAAAACAAATTGAATTTCTAATCGAGATCGATAAGCTGAAACATATTCTGCGCAAATCGAAAATATTCGACGGTTCCCGCTTTGAAAATGACGCCGAGCATGCCTGGCATCTTGGCGTGATGGCGCTCGTTTTGGCGGAGCATGCGAATTATTCGAATATGGATATTGCAAAAGTGATCAAAATGGTTCTCATTCATGACTTGGTCGAGATCGACGCGGGCGACGTGATTGTTTACGATACCGATAAAAGGGTCCTTGCGCACGAGAATGAAAAGAATGCAGCGGAAAGATTGTTCGGTTTATTGCCGCAAGATCAAAAAAACGAGTTTATGGAATTGTGGCAAGAATTCGAAGCGCGAAAGTCATCTGAATCCAAATTTGCCGCCGCCATTGACCGCTTCGAACCGATTTTGCAAAATCATTTAACGGAATACTATGCTTGGAAAAAGCACGGCGTTACGTCAAGCCAGCTTTACGAAAAAAACAAACACATTCAGGACGGCTCAAAAAAAATTTGGGAGATCGTTCAACAGATATTCGCCGAAGCCGGGGATCGTGGCGAGTTAGGCAACAGCGTGAAAACGGAGTGATATCATTCACCTTTATTTAATAGCATATTCCTATGGAGGTTTTTATTGAAAACCATCGGTTTATCCGTTTTAATTATTGCTTTGATCCTTTCATTT
>RPPU01000520.1 GCA_003819975.1 Desulfobacteraceae bacterium | reverse complement strand
TCAACCTGCTGGTTCATTACCCCGAGGGCTGCTCGGCCAATTGCGCCTACTGCGGTCTGGCTAAAAAACGACCCGGTACTTTTCAGGAAAAAAGTTTTATCCATGTGGATTGGCCTATTCATGACTTGACTGAAGTGAGCGCGGTCACCAACCGGGCTCCGGCTTATATCCAACGCACCTGCATCTCCATGATCACCAACGGTAAATGCACGGCGCACACCATCGAGATCACAAGGCGTTTGCGCGCCGCGACCCGCCTGCCTATCAGCATTTTGATTAGCCCCACCCTGTTGAACAAGCAGGACCTGATCGCCATGCAAGCAGCCGGCGCGGATAAAATCGGCATCGCCCTTGATCTGGCCAAACCCGAACTCTTCAATCGCTTCCGCGGCCCGGGCGTGGGCGGTCCCCATTCCTGGAAAAAATACTGGCAGACGATTTCCGAAGGCCTGGAAGTATTCGGCCCCAATAACGTGGGCGCCCATCTCATGGTGGGCATGGGCGAGACCGAAGAGGAGATGGTCACGTTGATGGCCCGCCTGTGGGCGATGGGCGTCTGCAACCATCTCTTTGCTTTTTTCGCGGAGAAAAACTCCCAGATGGCCGATCACCCCCAACCGGCCTGGCCGGTCTACCTCCGCATTCAATTGGCCCGTTACCTGCTGGAGCAGAATCTGGTCCGCATCGCGGATATGGCTTTTGACAACCGCGGCCGGCTGGTTCAATTCGGCCTGAAGCCTGAAAAGCTGGAAGAAATCATCGACCGCGGCACGCCGTTCATGACCACCGGCTGTCTGGGAGCGGACGGCCAAGTGGCCTGCAACCGCCCTTTCGGCAACTGCTTTCCGGATGAAAAGCAGTGGAACTATCCCTATGCGCCCAACGCGGAAGAACTGGCCTTGATCCGGGAACATATCTTGCGATGATCGACTGTCGTATGGGCTGCGCTTATGGTTCCCGTATCGGCCATTAGTTGCCGATGGAATTTCACCTCCCGTTTACCTTCAACCGTATTAAGAGTGAATTCATCGCCAATATCAGTCATGAAATTCCGATCATTGCCATGACCGCCCACGCCATGACCGGCAACCGCGAAAAATGCCTGTCCGCCGGAATGAACGATTACCGACCCAAACCCATCAAAGCCTCGGAATTGGTTGAAAAAATAAATATTTGGTCCCCAAAAATAAGGGATTAGGGGGCTGGGGGGGGGTTAGGGGCCGGCTTGGAGGATAAGGCTTAGAATCTGATGAATTCCAAACAGAATTTACAGGTTTAATCCCGCGTTTCACGGGATCAGCCTGCGAATGGCACAACCTAAGGGTTGCCTTTGCATACAATAAACCGATATTTTTATGAAATTTATTTTGACAAGTCTTTTCAAAGATGCTAAAAGTTGCGATTCATTGTTGGGCCGTTAGCTCAGCAGGTAGAGCAGCGGACTTTTAATCCGTTGGTCGTGAGTTCGATTCTCGCACGGCCCACCAACAACGCCTATACTGGATCCAATCTGAGGTGCAAACCTCGACGATGACCATCCATACGTTATGAAGCATATAACGTCCCCATCGTCTAGCCCGGTCCAGGACACCGGCCTTTCACGTCGGCGACACGAGTTCAAATCTCGTTGGGGACGCCATTTTATTTTAAAGGGGTTGGCTGAACATTCAGCTAACCCCTTTTTTATTCGGAAATCTGTAATCTTTCTTCATCCCACCATATCCTTCAGTCTCTTCAACGGCCGGATCTTCACCACATTCCGCGCCGGTTTGGCCTTAAAAATCGTTTCTTCCCCATTAAAAGGATTGATCCCTTTGCGGGCTTTGGTCGCCGGTTTGCGTTTAACTTCAATTTTCAAAAGTCCGGGTAATACGAATTTACCGACCTTGCGGTTAGCAAGATGACCTTCAATCAGAAGTCCGATTTGATCCAAAACTTCAGCAGCCTGTTTTTTGGTGATACCGGCATTTTCAGCCATGACCGCCAATAGGTCCGATTTACTCATTGCGGAAGTGATTTGCTTTAATACCATGCGCTTGATCCTCCTATATATTTTTATTCTGGACATCCGTATCGCCACATATTTATTGCTGCCACACCTTTTTCCATCTCTCAACAAGCACCCGCGGCAGTCATCCGCTCTTCGCGACCATTCAATGAACGAACCCGCTCTCTCTTCATGAAGGGACCGGCCAATCGTTTCCGGCAACCGACGCGTTCCTTTGCTCAAATTTAAAAAACATTGGGGATGGATCGAATAAAACAATGGGATATTACAATAAGCTCTGAAAAAAATAAAGAATGTATTTTTTTTAGCGGCTTTTTATTTTTTAATGATCGGGAAGCCCGTCCAAAAAGGCATTGAACGATATAGACCTGATATTTTAAAATATCAATATTTTCAATAAGTTTAGGCGTTTCAGATACCCATTCAAAAACCGGCCTCCAGCCTTTTACCTGAACAACATAGATCAAATCTGGTCGGGGGATGCTCATTGATTTTTTAAGGAACAGAGGCACCGTAAACTCAGCCCTTTTTTATTGTGATCGCGATAAGAATATGTTAAAAATTTTTATTATTTTATTTCTGTCTGGAATAAACGAAATTTCATTCTGATAAAAGCCGTTAAACGGCATTCAAAAATTCAAGAGACCTCATACCCTGCTGAAAGGAAATGACTTATGAAAATAGGGCTTCCGGTTGTTTTATTATTTTCGCTCTTTTTATCGGCTTGCGGGCCGAACCGAGCGGATTACGAGGCTTTAAAGCGTAATGCGGAAATCTTGCAGCAAGAAAATCTGGCATTGCAGGATGAAGCCCAATTTTTGAAAAAAGAAAATGAAAAGCTTAAAGCCGATCTCGAAATGCTTCATGATGCGCCTCAGCGTCTCTTGACTCAGGCACAGAGCGCCATGAAAGACCGTCGCTATGCCGAGGTCAAAACGACTGTGGAAACTTTATTGAAAAAACACTCTGCCTCTTGTGAAGCGTCACAAGCTCAAACCTTATTGGAACAAGCCGATCAAATGATTATGGCCGAAGCGGCCGCGGCGGAAGCAAAAAACCGCCAATCAGCCGCTGAAGGCCAAAAGCGCATTGCCGCGGTGACGTCCAAAATGCGTATAACCGTCGATGCGGTCACAAGCGCCACCTGGTATGAAGATAAAATGACGCCGCAAAATGATAACGTACATAAATTTTATCTCGCCATCAGTATGGAAAAAAATAACCCCCCTCGTTTGCATATGGGGGCACACTACGTCTCGAAAAAACGGCTGGACATTGATTCCTTTACCATTCTTGCCGACGGCAAAAAATTCGATAGCGGCCTGATGAGATTCGAAAGCATGGGAACCGCAACCGGCAATATTTGGGAATATGTAGATATGTTTGTAGATTCAAAAGCCGTGGAATGGATTCGCGCCATTATTGCCTCTAAAAAAGCGATCATCCGGTATCACGGGGAACAATCCGATATGGATCGTGAAATCACGCAAATGCAAAAAATATCGCTTCAGAATGTCCTGGATGCTTTTGCGGCTCTGGGCGGCACTCTTCCGCAATAAAGGCACTATGATCGCGCAACGCCTACGTTTTGACCGCAACGAATGGGCCGGCAGCTTCGGAGACATCGGCACCGATCTGCCTTTAATCGTCGGT
>RPPU01000519.1 GCA_003819975.1 Desulfobacteraceae bacterium | reverse complement strand
GCCGTGATCCGGGCCGAGGCGCGCGACGGCCTGCTGGCCGTCGAAATCGACGCGCTGCTCGACGGCCAGCCGATCCGGCGGCGGCTCTGGTTCCGGTACAGCTCCTCCCACTTCAAATCGATACCCCGCAACCAGAGCTCGGCCAGCGCCCGCTCGCCGTCTTCCCGGAATAAATCCGCATAATGCAGGGGCGTATCCGCGCCCGGGACCGGCCGCGGCGGGATTTCCCGGCCCGTTTCCGGTCCGGCGCCGATAAACAAAACATAAGGATCTTGCTTCAATTCCTCCGGTACGGCCCCGATTTCCGACCCCGACTTTGGGACGCCGAGCCAATAACGCGGATCCAATGCTTCCTCAGGCCGGATCCATTGCCCGCTCCGATGGGACGGAAATGCTTTTTGCGGTTTTTGGAAGCGGATATGGTCGGCGATGCTTTTAAGCGCTCCCCGTTTGATTTCTCCCCGCCGGAACCGGCCGAAACCGTGAACCAGTTTCAATCCCTCTTCCGGAGAAAAAACACCCGCCAGGCAAGCGGCCGCGAATTCCCCCGTGCCTTGCCCGCAGAGCGCGGTCGGCGCGATTCCCAGACGCATCAAATACTGCGCCCAAGCATAATCCAGGCAAAACCGCAGGAGCTCCGCTTTTTCTTCTTCGATCCGGCCGCGCCCGACCGGATCGAAAAGATCTTTCGAAGCGCCCGGCTCCAGGGTTTCCAAAATACCCAAGACGACCGTCAAAACGGTCTTGAAAAGAGGCTCTTGCGCATACAGCCGGCAGACCGCCGTCGTCCGGAGTTCCGGGTCCAAAAACAGGAAAACCGGGTGCACGCGTTCCGCGGCGCAGGCGCGGAGCACCCCGCCGTTGTTCCGGCCGGTCAGTACGACCGCCGCATCCGCGGTCGAATCGACAATGGCGGCCAAACGTCGGCTGAAGGCCTTACGGCCCACTTGCAAGGTATAGGCGACATCCGCCAGATCGGCGTCCGGGTTGGCCTGTAGCCATTGCGCCAGGTTGTTTTGCTGTTGATCGAGGACCGCCTCCGTTCGGCCCGAAAGGAGCAGAAGCCGGCTGCTCCGGCCGGCAGGCCGCGCTCCCGACGGCGGCGCTTCTTCCAAAATGACATGCGCATTGGTCCCGCCAAAACCGAAAGCGCTGACGCCGGCCCGCAAAGGGCCATTGTTCGCCGGCCAAGGCCGCAGTTCCGTGTTCACCTGAAAAGGACTGTTCTCGAAATCGATGCGGGGATTGGACTCGCTGAAATGAAGACTCGCCGGAATCTGCCGGTGCTGCAGGCTCAGAATCGTCTTGATCAACCCGGTCACGCCCGCCGCCGTATTCAAATGCCCGACATTGGTTTTAACCGACCCGATCCGGCAGAATTTCTTTTTATCGGTCCGAAAAGCGTTTTTCAAAGCTTCAATTTCGATCGGATCACCCAAAGCCGTTCCCGTGCCATGAGCCTCGACATAGCCGATGCTCTCCGCTTCCACCTCGGCCTGCCGCAAAGCCGATCGGATGACTTCTGCTTCACCCTCCAAACCGGGTGCAGTGAACCCGACCTTTGCCGCGCCGTCATTGTTCACCGCCGTTCCCTTGATAACCGCGCAGATCGTATCACCGTCGCCGAGAGCCCGCTCTAAGGTTTTCAAGACCACGATTCCCAGACCATTGCCGAATACGGTCCCCTGCGCCCGCCGGTCGAACGCCCTGCAATGCCCGTCCGGCGCCAGGATCATTCCCTCTTCATAAAAAAAACCTCTTTTCTCGAAAGTCGAAATGGATACGCCCCCGGCCAGGGCGATATCGCAGGCGCCGAACAACAGATTTTTACAGGCCAGATCCACCGCGACCAATGAAGTGGAACAGGCCGTGTTCACCACATAAGCCGGCCCCTTTAAATTCAATTTATACGCGGTCTGGGCCGCCAAAAAATCCTTGTCGGACAACAAAACCTGCTGGAGTGATTCCTGGAGACTGCCCGGATTCACGGCTGCCGACAAATAGGCATGCCATCCGATGCTCAGGCACCCGCCCGCAAACACGCCTATTTTCCCCTGAAATCGTTCCGGATTGTAACCGGAATGCTCCAAAGCCTGCCAGGCTGTTTCCAAAAAAAGCCGGATCTGAGGATCCAACTTGAACGCATCCCCCGGCGAAAACCCGAAAAACGAAGCGTCAAAACATTCAATATCCGGAAGATAACCGTAAGCTTTGATATAGTTCGGATCGGTTCTTGTTTCGCGGTCGACCCCCGCCTCTTCAAGCTCTTTCTCTTTAAAAAAGCGGATGGATTCCCTGCCGTTTCGCAGATTTTCCCAAAACTCCTCGATGTTCCGCGCTCCGGGGAATCGTCCGGCCATGCCGATAACGGCTATCTCCAACCCGGAGCGTTGATCTTGGTTATTCATCTCTTTGAATCCCTTGCTTGAAAAAGGACTTGAACGGTTACGGTTGTGTGACGTGCGGTTGAACCCTTCGAATCTTTTCTGTCGTTTTAAAGAGACGATGAACCCACGCACCGATCGAGGTTTGCCTGGCTGGATCTTAATCCTTAAACCATTACGATTTTCCCGTGAGGGTCAATGTTTTTTGGCACCTTCAGAATATCCCGTTCTTTTTGCATTCCCACCGCAACTTACGGTTTATCGCCCAATAGCCACCCTCCGGTATTTTTCCTTTTTTGATTTCAAGATGCCCATTGCCGGCTAAACCGGTTATTACCGACATCCTCTCAACCCTATGGGCGCTTGTACTTTTAGGATCAAAGCAGGCATTCTGAAAAAAACCGTTTTGGGTTTAGAGAAAGGAGGGCGAGCCAACTTGAGCATTGAATCGGACAGAGAAAAACACGGGGGGACGAAACGAATAGGAGAGACTTGATTCAAATGAGCCGCTTTTTTAGCTTTATGATGGCAAGTGTCGATCCTTTTCATGCATGAAACCCAAATTCACAGGCTTTTCTCAACCGTAACCCATTCTCTGCTGCGCATTGGTGCTTGATCGACAGGCGCAATCGGCTTTTGAACGGCATAAAAGCCTTCTGGCATGATCGCCTTACAAAACTTAAAGGCGCGGCACTTGTCCACAAGCCCGGGTTATCGATTCCAGTGAGACCGCAATCGCCACCGCCACAGGCAGGGTCAAAAACAGAATGGTCAGTAACACAACTATCAAACCCTTTAACATAAAGATCCTTTTTAAAGATTATGATGAGATGTGTCAATCATTTTCATATATATAACATAATTATAATCCGGGGATTTTCTCAAACATCACGAGTGGTCTTGTGGGTACTCCCGCCTTCCCTTTTTTATTTCGAAGTTTTTGCTTCTTTTGCCCGATTTTACAGAAACCCACCATACTGAAATCACAACATCATAACAAAATCCTGAAAATATCCTGAAAATATCCTGAAACTTACCCCTGAATTGATTTTTTTATATTTGAAAAAAAATGCCCGGAATTTCGAAAATGGAGATGAAACGTTTGGTCGCGATCCGCGCCTTCAATGGCGAGTATTCCCATGCGGTCGATGAAATTGACGCCCAATCCCCGCAGACTTTTATCGATCGTGATTTCCGTTTCCCTCAGATCGGGTAAAACGCTTTACGTGCTCTTTAATAACCTGAAAAATGACTTTCCGGGTCAAGACATCCTCTTTCGTTCGCCGG
>RPPU01000518.1 GCA_003819975.1 Desulfobacteraceae bacterium | reverse complement strand
GGTACGGCCACCAGCATCAAACCGATATTGGCGATGGTGCCGGCGATAAAAGAAGCACCCGCGGCCATACCCAGAGCCAAACCGGCGCGGCCCTGCCGGGCCAACTGATATCCGTCCAAACAGGTGATAACCGAAGAGGCTTCACCCGGGATATTGACCAGAATGGAAGTGGTCGATCCGCCGTATTGGACTCCGTAATAAATACCGGCCAAAAGAATCAGTGTGGAAGTCGGCGAAAAATGAAAAGTGGCCGGGAGCAGCAGAGCCATGGCTCCGGCCGGCCCGATTCCGGGCAGCACGCCGACCAGGGTCCCGACCAGCACGCCGATTCCGCAAAAAAGAAAATTAATGGGCTGGAAAGTGACTTGAAAGCCGTAAAAGATGTTGTGCAGAATGTCCATAGGGTCTTCCTAAAACCCGAGCGGGCCGTTCGGAAATTGGCAATTGAGCCATTTGGAAAAGACCAGATAGGTCGTCAGTGTAGTCAGTAGCGCATAAAGCAACACAAAACCGATTTTTTTCTTTTCCAGGATCCAAAAAAGCAAAGTCATCAGCATGAAAGTACTGATGAGGTATCCCAATACGGGCATCAAAACGGAATAGGCGATCAGAGCCGTAAGAACGAATAGAACCCGTTTCCAGGCTTTCCCGGCAAAAAGAGGTTCATGGCCTGCGACTTCTTCAGCAAGGTGCGCCTTTAAAAAAAGCGCCAGGGAAAGGATGCCCAATATACTCCCCACTCCGAAGGTCAAAAATCCCATGCCGGGATTATGGACCGTACCAAGCCCCAGCCGATAGGACGCCGTAATTGAAATAAGCGAGACGAGCAGCCAAAAAAGGCTGCTCGCCGAATCCAATGTTCTCATGACTTCTACTGTTCCTGCTTGATGCCGAGTTTTTTAAGCATCTCCGCGAACCGGACATAGGCATTGTCCAGATATTTTTTGGTGTCCGCGGCATTACGATAGGAAATCTCGAATTCCATCTCGGTCAAGGTCTTGATGAACTGGGGGTCTTCCATGGCTTTCTGAAAGGCATGGTCCAGCTTGTTGATGATCGCGGCCGGTGTCCCCTTGGGAGCGGCCATCATGAAAACAGTCTCATTGATAAAGTCATAACCCAGATCCCGCAGCGTGGGAACGTCCGGAAAGCTGCGCATGCGCTTCTCGCCGTGGGTCACCAGCAGACGCAATTTGCCTTCCTTGACATGGGGCAGCCACTCGGTGCTGTCCGACATGGCGGTCACATGTCCGCCCAAAACCGCGGCCAGACCCGGCGCACCGCCGGCAAAGGGCACATGCGTCCATTTGATCCCGTCCTTTTCCGCTACATATTCCATGGACATATGCATGGGAGAACCGGCGCCGGAAGTAGCATAGTTGACCGCGCCGGGATTTTTCTTGGCCTGTTCCACCAACTCCTTGAAAGTCTTATAAGGGGTGTCGGCTTTTACAACCACGCCCGATTGCGGGGAGGCGAAATGCATGATCGGTATGAAATCATCGGGACCATAGGGCGTTTTGCGGAGCTGGGGAATACGGATGAGGCCGGTACTGGTGCAGCAGGTGATGGTATAGCCGTCCGGGGCTTTGGTGGCTATTTGTCCTAAAGCGACCGAACCGCCGCCGCCGCCTACGTTGGAGACAATGATGGGCTGGCCGAGGATCTTTTCGGCTTTAGCCGCCAGGATGCGCGCGCCCGCGTCTAATGTTCCGCCCGGTGCAAAGGTCACAACCAGGTTGACCGGCTTGGTGGGGTATTCCTCGGCAAAACAAAGAGCCGGAACCAGTACAAAAACAAGCGCACAGAAAAGAATCTTTTTAGCCATTTTGGATCCATTCGCTTTCATAAACATCCTCCTTTTTTCAACATGCGGTTAAAGGTTGATGGACGGCCGTCCCAAAAATAACCTAAGCGAGCGATTTTCCTGTATTCCCGAGGCTTTTTGGGCGTTTACTCTTTTTGAGACAATGTCCGGCGCCAAACGTTTATCCTTCTTTAATTGTCAGACATTTACAGTGTAGGAATATCGATTCCGGTTGTCAAGAAAAATTAATTTGGACGCATGCCGCGGTTAGCGAACCGCAAAATCATCACAGTCGATACACTCGATAGAGGCTAAAAATAAACAGGGATGCCGGGATCAAAATGGCGGCTGCGGAATAGCGAAGTAAAAATTTTTCAAGCCGATTTTCTTAGGCTTTTTTTCCCGGAAGCCGAGACATTTTTTCTGCCGGTTTTTTTGTCAAAAGAAGTTACAAAAATATCTTCAACCAATTTCAAGTGATTGTCCGTAAGCGCAAGGGCGCGGGTCTCATCGCGTTCGATCAGGCTCTTGAGAATAGCCTTATGGTCTTTTATATTTTTGCGCGAAGCCGTCAGTGCTTGCGGACTGCGGCTTAAAAAATCGGCCATGATCGTCATGATCGATTCGACCACGATCACGAAGATCCCATTGTGGGTCGCCTTGGCCAAAGCGGTATGGAAAGTGATATTCTCTTCAAAAGGCGGAACATTCCGGGCCAACTTTTGCTCGGCTTTGCGGATGTTCTCGTTTAAAAACGCAATATCTTCGGCGGTGGCATTTTGGATCGCCTGGGCAAGCACCATCTTATCGATTTCTCCGCGGGCCGCGACGACTTCCGCCACGCTGATGTTCTTCATTTGCACGGCATCCAGAAAAGATTGGCTCAATGTTTCCAGGATGGTATTGGTGATGATCGATCCACCGTACGCGCCTTTACGTACCGTCAGAAACCCGGACAATTCAAGGAGTCGCAAGGCTTCCCGCACGGTTTGCCGGCCCACCTTGAACTGACGCGCCAGCTCCGTCTCGGAAGGAAGCTTATCGCCCGGCTTAAAAACCCCCTGAATGATCCATTTCTTGATCCTTGTGGAAACGTTCTCAAAGGCCCGCTTATTGTTGAGTCGACTGGAAAAGCCCGCTTTTGATTTCATTAAATATCCTCTTCAGAACCCGAATGGCGGCTCTGTCATTCCAAAACAATAAAACGACTGTTTTAAAAACCGCCGTCATCCGTTTTTTTTACAGGGAATATTTTAAAACAAACCGGCCGGGATAACAAGAAAAATATCGGGGGCCGGAAAGGACCCGAAAGATAGGCTCTTTTAAGACGGCTACCCGAAAAGCTTAAGTCGCTTTAACTTCTTCCGCCGGCTTGTAAACCAACAGCATCGGCAGGGGGATCCTCAGGGTTACGGCTTGAGTCGGGCAAATATGGACACAGCCGGCGAAGTGACTGCATTCCTTGGGATAGGTAATAACCGGCACCTCTCCTGTTTTGGATCCATAGTAGACATCTTCGGAGCAGATCTCCACGCATTTTCCGCAGCGAACGCATTTATCCGCATCGATGATCGGCGGCATCGGTTTCCTCCTTAGTAGGGCCTCCATTGACTGTGAATCTTGTTGTCCCGACGGCTGATGATATGCGCCTGATTCAGGGTCGGATTGGTGAAGGGATAATCGGGCCGGACATGCAGCCCCCGGGTCTCCTTGCGGTCCAAAGCCATGATAAAGGTCAACTCGCCCAGATCGAGCATATTCAACACTTCCAGACTTCGGCCGAGTTCATGGGGATTACGGGCGATCAGGGCGGTCTGGGCCTTCTGCTTGATACGCCGCAGATGGCTCAAACCCTGCAGCAAAAGGCTTTCG
>RPPU01000517.1 GCA_003819975.1 Desulfobacteraceae bacterium | reverse complement strand
GTGTATTCCATTACCAAGGCCAACACGGCCACCGCTTATAATGCTTATGATCAGCAGGGCCGGACCCTGAGCCTGACCAAAAGCATTGACGGCCAGGGCTACACCACCCAGACAAGCTATGATTTATCCGGCAAAGTCCTGACCATGACCTATCCGGATAACTCCAATGTAACTTACACCTATTATCCGGGCACGACCCTGGTTAACTCCGTATCCGGAACCACGACCTATGCTGTTTTTTCCGATTATGAACCGAGCGGCAAGATCGGCCAGATCGATTACGGCAACGGCACCGCCACCAAGTACACCTATGATGTCTGGTCCGGTTCTTTGTTCGGGATCGTGACCGAGAATCCGACCCATAACCCGGCCTATGATTTGCAGAACCGGAGTTATCATTACACGAGAGCCGGGAACATCGACCGGGTCACGGATCATCTCCGGAACATCACCTATAACTATACCTATGACAAGCTGCACCGCTTAACGAATGAAACCAACAGCAACAACATTGATCCCATGAGCCTCACTTACAATGCGGTGGGCAATATCATGAGCATGGCGATCGGCGCTCAAAACTTCGGTTATACCTATGACGTAAACAAGGTGCATGCGGTTAAGACCATCCGCTATAACAACACGGATTATCAATATAATTATGACGCGAACGGCAACATGATCGGCGGACCGGACTTTACGAACCTGAGTCAGATCGTGAACCGGACCATTGCTTACGATCCGGACAACATGCCGGTGACGATCCAGCGCGGGAGCACGACCGTGCAGTTTGGGTATGACGGCAGCAGCCAAAGAGCCAAGAAGACGGTTACGGGCGGTAGCACGACCCTTTATATCGGCGATCATTATGAAGTCAAGGACGGGGTTGTAACCAAGTTTATCTTCGCGGGCAACCTGCGTTTGGTGATGGTGAAGAACGGGAACCCGGTTTACTTCCACAAGGATCATTTGGGCAGCACCGTGGCCCAGACGGATCAGAGTGGGGCAGCACTGGAGGCTGCCGAGTACCGGCCCTTCGGCACCTTGCGGTCGCATACGGGTAATGACCAAAGCAATTACAAGTTTACGGACCAGGAGTTCGATCCGGAGACCGGGCTTTACAATTACAATGCCAGGCTTTACGACCCCATGATCGGCCGATTCATCAGTCCGGATACGGTGGTGCCGGGAATCTTAAATCCTCAGTCACTTAACCGATATAGTTACTGCGATAATAATCCCCTGATCTATACCGATCCGGATGGACATTTTAAACTTAAATTTAATATAAAGGCTGTAAGAATAGAAATTGATCCGGAAGGAATCACTATCGGTTACTCGATTTTTCAGGGCCGATATGATTGGAAGCATAATGAGATTAGTGGAGGGATAGGCTATGGGGATTTTTCGATCATGCTGGTTTATAATTTGGATACAGAGGAATATCGGGTTCAGGCAGGTTACAACCCGCACATAGGAGGTTTAGATCATAAACTGTCTTACGAAGCTAAACGAAATCCGGAAACTGGCAAATGGACTTCTTCTTGGAATGCCGTTATCGGGCTTCGAAATGGCGGATCGCTATTGAGTTACGATGTTAAAAATAAACAATTTTCGTTGACATATGGCAATAAATTAGGGGTCTATTACGCAAAAGATAGAGTTGGTGTGAGTTATAAAGATATAAACGCTCGATATAATATGAGAAGCAAAAGCTTAGATATAAATTATGGTAAGGTTAATGTTAATTATAGCCAAGGAAATGTTCACGTTGCCTATAAAAAATATAATTATGATATGAGCGAAGAGACTGCTTTGTATTGTGCGTTGGCCGGTTTGGCGGGTTATGCCGCGTACAAGCAGTTAGATTCTCTGGAAGATTGGGTCAATAATTCAGAGAAATCTATGGATTCTTATATTGATAAAAAGAAGAACAATATTTCGAATAAAATTGAAAATATTGTAAATAATATTCCATATTGCAGCTCAGCGAGTTTTGAATGGTAGGATTTGTCTGCGGTAATCGATATTTTTTGCATCGTGTGAAGCCGTATGATGTTTAAGAAAGCAATAGGCGGAGTTTTAGCAGGTGAGGGGTCGGGGCGCCCGGCATGAAACGGGCGCCCCGTTCTCAGGTAGTGTCAAATATTTTTCGCACATTTATTTAGAGAAACCGCATTAGCCGCTCAAACCCATGCAATTGCGGGGCTGAGCGGCTTAATTATTTTTAGAATCCCAAAGGCGAGATCAACTGCACGCAGGCCCAACCAAGATGAGGTGTGATTGAGCTAAAAAAAACTCAATATATTTCATCATGGCTGCCGACATCGACCGGGATGATTTTGTTTTCTTCAATCAAAAAGTCGATTGAGATACGATAAGAAATGTTTATCGAAACCGAATACAATTCGGATAATTTCCCGGTTAATTTGTGCAATCGCAAGGAGGGATGATAGGGGTTTATTTCCAGCAATTTCAGTGTTTTTCCATATTGAGATGTCAATTCGGGGTGTTTTTTAACAAATCGTCCGGCTCGTTTCAAATAGCTTTCCGTATAAAGGATCTCAACCACGCGTTATTCTCTTAATATGTTTTTCAACCGATTCTTTGACGAATTTTCCTTCTTTAATATCTTTTTTGGATTCAAGCAATGCCGCTTCCAACTCGCATTCTCTTAAGTAATTATATTTTTCAATCGGAAGAACGACGTACTTGTTTTTTCCCCTGACCGTGATGATGACTTCGGCGTCGGCGGATGTTTCGTCGTTTAGAATGGAAACGCCTTTGGTCTTTAATTCGTTGGCGGTAATGATTTGCGGCATAAAAAATCACCCTTTCGATAGTATGATTAATCGTACTATCGAAAGGGTGATTTGTCAATTAAATTCAAAGAAGATCGGACAGGATCAACTGGATAAACAGGATGAAAGTCTTTTATGATTCTTTATATCCGGTAAATCCCGTTAATCCCGTCAAAAATTTTAAAACAAGCTCGGTGCTTTGCGCAGGCGGGCCACGGTGCGGTTTTGGCCCATTATTTCCAGGAGTTCGAAAATGCCGGGGCCCACGGCCTGGCCGGTGACGGCGGTGCGCAGTCCGTTGATCAGGATGCCGGCCTTGATTTGGAGTTCTTCAGCCAAGGTGCGGATCGTCGCTTCCAGTTGGGCATGCTCGAAAGCGGGCAAGGTCGCCAAACGGTCGGCCAGCATAGGGAACCACTCTTTAAGCCCGGGATGTTTCAGAACGTTCTTTTGCACGGCTTCGGGCTCAAAGGAGAAGTCGTCGCTGAAATAGGGCCGGCCCAAAGTGGCGAAGTCGGTGGTGAAATTGAAGCGGGCGCGGATCAGGTCCAGGGTTTTCAAAAACCAGTCGCGTCGGGCGTTGTCGAACTCGGGATTCCAAAGGCCGGTTTTTTCCAGTTGCTCTTTGGCAAAAACCGCGATTTCCGCAATCGGCATCGTGCGGATATAATGGGCATTGACGGCAATGGCTTTGGGATCGGTGAAAAACTTGGGGTCGTCCTTGCGCACTTCAAACACGGAATTGGAGCGTTTGATGCCTTCCAGGGTAAAGGCCTGAAGCAATTCTTCTTTGGAAAAAATCTGTTGGCTCTCGGATGTGGACCAACCCAATAAACACAGAAAATTGAAAAAGGCCCAGGGGATGAAGCCGTGTTCCTTATAAAAGTG
>RPPU01000516.1 GCA_003819975.1 Desulfobacteraceae bacterium | reverse complement strand
CAGCTTTCCCAGGCTTAAAGGCCGGAACCCATGCGGGTCGCGAACCGCCATCAGGCTGTCATCGGTCAAGAGGACCATGGCATAAGCGCCCTTGATCTGCTGCATAGTGTTCAGCATAGCCTGCTCTAAGCCTTGGCTCAAGTTCCGGGCCACTAAGTGCAAAACAATCTCGCTATCCATGGTTGTCTGAAAAAGCGAACCCTGTTTTTCCAATTCATTCCGGATCTGTCGGGTATTGACGAAATTGCCATTATGGGCAATGGCCAGGGTCTTGCCGGCATGCAAAACTTTTAAAGGTTGCGCATTGATCAGCAAAGAGGAGCCGGTCGTAGAATAGCGCACATGCCCCAAGGCAATATCGCCTTTTAATTCATTCAGAACCCGTTCCCTGAAAATATCCGGGACCAGGCCCATGGCTTTGTGTTCCCTGGCTTGACCCTGGTCAACAACCACAATCCCGGCGCTCTCCTGACCGCGGTGTTGCAAGGCATAAAGGCCGAAATAAGCCAACTTGGCTGCCTCTGCATGTCCATGAACCGCGAAAATACCGCACTCATCTTTAGGACGATCAAAATCGCTCATCATATTAAACCCGCTGCTTTCCTATTTTAAAAAATAAATGGATCTTCCGCCGTAAAACGAAGTCCTTAGATTAGCTCGCCGCCCGCTTATTCCGACTCCTGAATTCCGGCTTCTGGATACTTGAAGCCTTTTTACTATTCCTGTCTCCGAATGCCAAGCTCTTTTTGCAGGTTTACCCGAGTTTGGAATTTTTGCCGCCCATTCTGCCGGCAAGGCTGATGCAAAAAAGATTTCCTTTGTATGGATAATATGACCCTATCTCAAAAATTCGATCCGAATAAAAAAATCAAAAATTTCTTAAAGTTTTAATGGGTTCAAATTTATTTTTCGATTTTTGAGAGGGCTTCATGCTAAAATAATCCCTATGATCAGAGTATTACATATTCATACCCTGCCGGTGGTCAGTGGGTCCGGCATCAATACCTTTTTAACAATGACCGGCATGCAACCGGCCGGCTTTCATTCGGAATTGGCTTGCGCGCCCAATGGTCGGCTCATTGATCTGGTACAAAACCAAGGCATTGCGGTCCATCTATTTAAAAACCTGGTCCAACCCTTTCACCCGATCCGGGATATCTGGGTGCTTTTTCAATTAAAAGCTTTTCTAAAGCAGAACCCTTTTCAGATTGTGCACACCCATAATTCAAAAGCCGGTTTTATCGGCCGCTTGGCAGCCAAATGGGCTCGGGTACCGGTCATCGTGCATACGGTCCATGGTTTTGCCTTTCATGACCAGGAGCCTTTCTGGCGCCGATGGCTTTTTCGCCGGCTCGAAAGAATCGCCGTGGCCTGGTGCGATAAGATGATTTTTATCTCCCAACCCTTGATCGATTGGGCCTTGGCTGAAAAGGTTGTTAAACCCAATCATCAAGCTAAAGTCGTTAAAATCTACAGCGGTATTGATTTGAAAAAATTTCTACCAATCAGCGATCAGCGGAAAAATGAACTTCGCAAAACCTGGGGGTTAAAATCGGACGATCTCGTAATCGGCATGGTTTCCAAACTCTGGGAGGGCAAAGGCCACCGGACTCTGATCCGGGCTTTTCAATCCGTTCAGAGACAGATCCCAAACGCCAAATTAATGATTGTAGGCGAGGGCTATCTTGATCAAAAAATTAAAAAATGGGTCCAAGAATATGATCTAACCGAATCCGTGATCTTCACCGGCTTTCAATTGGATGTCGGCCCACTTATGGCCATATTGGATGTGGCGGTCTTACCCTCTGCTTTTGAAGGCATGGGCCGGGTTTTGTTGGAAGCAATGGCCATGGAAAAACCGGTCATTGCCAGCTGTGTAGGCGGAATTCCCGATTTGGTGGAACACGGTTTGCAAGGTTTGCTGGTTGAACCCGGGAAAACCGAGCCTTTGCAAGCCGCCATGATAAAATTATTAACCGACCCTGTCCTGGCCCGGCAAATGGGCCGGGCCGGCCGACAAAAAGTCCTTTCCCAATTTAGCGCGGAAACCATGGTTCAATCCATTCAAAAAGTTTACCTGGAGCTCTTAAAACAAAAGGAGATAAGCCTTGAAGATTAAAATCGCCTGGCAAATATTTATCAGCCTGCTGATTTTGGGTTTGCTGACTCCGACTCTGAAATCCTTTTACTTCTTCATGGGCTGGCGCTGGCAATATATTTTCATCTTATCCTTTTTAATCGCCTATTTTCTCATCCCCTTCTGCAAATGGGCGGCTCTCAAATTCAAAATTTTGGATAAACCCGATTGGCGAAAAATGCATAATCAGCCCACGCCTCTTTTAGGCGGAGTCGGCATTTATCTCGCCTTCGTCATCTCCTTGTTTTTGAATAATGTCTATCTGCCCGGTATGAAAATCATACTCATCGGCGCCGGCTTTATTTTTTTTATGGGCCTTTGGGATGATATTAAACCCATCCCGGCTCTGCTAAAATTCATCATCCAAATCACCATTGCCCTGGTTGTGATTTTAGTAGGGGACATTCAAATGACCTTTTTTTACAATACCCCCTGGGCGCCGTTTATTAATATCCCTTTGACTATTTTCTGGATCGTGGGCGTGACCAATGCCCTGAATTTTTTTGACGGCATTGACGGTTTGGCTGTTTCCATATCCATCATCATCGCCTTTTTTCTGGGAGTGATTGCCTTCCGGACCAATCAACCTGCTTTGGGCTGGTTTGCCGTGGCCCTAATCGGGGTTTGCCTGGGTTTTTTGCCCTATAATTTCCGGATTAATAAATCAGCCCAGCTTTTTTTGGGCGATGCCGGCAGCACCTTTCTGGGTTTTACCCTGGCCGGTCTGGCCCTCTTGGGTCATTGGTCGACCACCAACCCGTTTGTTTCCCTGGCCGCGCCGATTCTGATTTTCGGTGTATTGATTTTTGACATGACCTATGTGAATCTCTCCCGCATCAAAAACAAGCAAGCCAAGAATTTCTTTGACTTGTTGAAGTGCGTCAATCAGGACCACCTCCATCATCGCTTAATTTTTATGGGTTTTGCATATAAAGAAACCGTGTTTATTATCTCAACCTTGTCAGCCTGCCTGGGCGTGGCCGCCCTGATTATCATGAAACAGGATATCTTTGAAGCGTTGCTCGGCTTGGGCCAGGCGGTCTTAATCTTTGGCCTGATCATGGCCTTAATGTTTAAAGGTCGCGAGCGTATTCCCAAATCAGGCGATCGCCGTAATATGCAAAGAAGGCGGGAAGACCGTTTGCACCTGGTTTATTCAAAAAAAGAGGACAACAGGAAAAGCCAGTGACCAATGTCTATGAACCTGAGTTGTTACCGTTTTTTTTGACCAAATAACAATTTTGCGATAGCTTTTTGGAAAAAGGGTTGCTAATATGCCGCCTTTTTGGTATTTTTATCTTAATTTGTTTCTTTGAAAAGCGATCAGGATCATTTGGGTGAAGCGAGGCGGACTTTAGTCGCCCTGAGATTAAGGGTTGCCCCGGCCTCATTCCCGGAGGGATGACCGAGTGGTTTAAGGTGGCGGTCTTGAAAACCGTTGTCCCTTTACGGGGACCGTAGGTTCGAATCCTATTCCCTCCGCCACTCTTTTTCGACCCGAATGTATGGATCCTTGTTCCCATCCGCACTGCGGAGAGATGGCCGAGTTGGCT
>RPPU01000515.1 GCA_003819975.1 Desulfobacteraceae bacterium | reverse complement strand
TACGGTGGCCGATACCGGTATCGGTATTCCCGAAGCCCGCCTGCACCGTCTGTTCCAGTCTTTCTCCCAGATCGACGCTTCCACCACGCGTAAATTCGGCGGGACCGGCTTGGGTCTGGCTATTTCCAAACAATTGATCGAGGCCATGGGCGGTAAAATCGGCGTGCACAGCCAGGAAGGCAAGGGATCGACCTTCTTTTTCTCGATCGACCTGGCCAAACAGATCGTGAGGGACGAGCCGGGCCCCCTGATGCCGATCGATTTTAAGAATAAGCGTTTGCTGGTCGTGGACGATTACCCGATCAATTGCGAAATTCTCAGCAGTTATTTAAAATCGTGGGGTTGTTATCACGAGACCGCCGCCAGCGCCCAAGAAGCGTTGCATTTGCTTTTCAAAGCCCTTGAAAAAAAACAACCGTTTGACATGATGCTGACCGATCACATGATGCCGGGCATGGACGGCGAAACCCTGGGAAAAGCCATAAAAAGCGACCCGCGCCTGAAGCAAACCATTCTGATCATGCTCACTTCGCGCGGCATGCGCGGGGACGCATTGCGCATGAAGGAAATCGGTTTTGCCGGATATCTGACCAAACCGATCAAACGCTCGCTGCTTTTTGACTGTATCGTCACCGCCTTGGCCGAAGCACTCCCGGCAAAAACGAAAGAAACACCCCAAAACGAAAAAGAACTGATCACGCGACATTCGATTGAAGAAATCAAAAAACATCGTGTTCGCATTCTGGTGGCTGAAGACAACCCCATCAATCAAAAATTGGCTCTGCGTCTGTTGGAAAAATTCGGTTTTCGGGCCGAAGCCGTGGGCAATGGCGCGGAAGCGGTCAAGGCCCTGGAGCTGATTCCGTATGATCTGGTTTTGATGGATGTGCAAATGCCGGAAATGGACGGGCTGGAAGCCACCCGGGCCATCCGCAACCCTGAAAGCAAAGTGCAGAACCGCGGAATTCCCATTATCGCCCTGACCGCCCATGCCCTGAAAGGCGACCGCGAGACCTGCCTTGAAGCCGGGATGAGCGATTACCTGCCCAAACCGATTGAACCGAATAAATTATTCGAGATGCTTAATAAATATCTCACGATTTCCGACGAAAACGAGCAGCACGAATCAACGGTTACGGTTTAGACAGGCTTTCGTAGAATGTCGAGGATTTGAAGATTTGTGACAGGATTAACAGGATCTCAACATTATTAACGACCCGAGACATCTGCATGACGGAAAAACTTGAACAAATGGAAGCGAGATTATCGGTCGCAGCCTCATCTCAAGAAAAAATCCACGCTTTGAACGCCCTGGCATTTCACCTTAGGGAGTTCAATCCCAAGCGGGGATCTGGACTGGCCCAAACCGCTTATGATCTTGCGCGCATAGCCGGCGATGAAATGCTTATGGCAAAAAGTCTTGCCAATCAAAGTTTCTGCGACAACCAGTTAAACAACAACATCTCCGCCCTTTCTCAGGCGACGCAAGCGTTGGCGTTGTTCGAAAACCAGGGCGATCGATCCGGACGGGCCGATGTGTTCTGCACCCTGGCGCGAATCTACTGGTGCTTATCCGACTTTCCCAAATCCCTGGAAGCCGGATTTACCGCCCTGACTTTGGCTCGCGAAATAAACGACTCTATCCTCGAAGCCGCGGCCCTGAACAACATCGGCATTGCCCATGTCGAATCCGGAAATTTTCCGCAAGGTTTGGAATATTATTATATGGCGCTCGCGGTTTATATCCGACTGGACGACCCAATCGGCCAATGTCGGATGTATAACAACCTGGCTATTCCGCAATATCATCTAACCGACTATGCCGAGGCCATAGCGTCCGGCGAGCGAAGCTTGAATCTTGCGCGGGAAATCGGCCATCAACCGCTCGAATGCTATGCTCTTGCGACGCTGGGCGAAACCTATTCGATCATGAGTCGATACCGGGAGGCTTTGGATTATTCGTTGAAAGCCGTCGATATGACGCGACAACACGGCCTGCGGTCCATTGAAGCGACGTCGCTGATCGAAGCGAGCAAAGCCTATCGCCTGCTGAATCGGGATGAGGCGGCCATTCAATGCCTCGACCGCGCTTTAGCGCTGACAACCGAACAGGGTCAAAATAAAAGAGCATCCATCTGTCACGAAAATTTGTGCGAGATTTACAGTAACCGCGGCGACTTTGAAAAAGCCCTGGAACATCACAAGCGGTTTCATGCAATCAAGGAAGCTGTTTTCAATTTGGAAAGTCAAACGAAATTCCAGAGCCTGGAGATCGGCTATAAGACCGAGGCGGCCCGAAAAGAATCGGAAATTGTCCGGCTTAAAAACGCCCAACTCGAACAAGAGATAACGGAACGGAAACGCGCCGAAGCGATCAACCAAGTCTTGTTCGCCATTTCCAACGCGGTAAACACCACGGACAATCTGGACGAGCTCTACCGGACCATTCACCGCTCCCTGAACAAGATCATTGACGCCAATAACTTAGCCATTGCGCTTTACGACAAAAATCAAGATTCCCTTTTCTTCCCTTATTTTAGCGATCAAAGGGGCCCTTTGTCCGCAATAAACAAATGGGCCGAGAAAAACGTCAGGCGATCCGGCTCACTCACGGCCGAAGTCGTCAAAACCGGCCGGCCCCTGTTTTATCGGAAAAAAGAAATTCTGGAACGGGCTCAAAACTTAAATCTGCCGTCGGTCGACAGCACGGCGGAGCTCTGGTTGGGTGTGCCTTTGAAAATCAAAAATGAAATCATCGGCGCCATGGTCATTCAGAATTACGAAGAACCCGCGCCGTTCGATCAAAAAGACGCCGATATTCTGCTCTCTATTTGCGATCAAGTGGCCATTGCCATTCAACGCAAAAGCGAGGAAGAAGCGCTACGGACGAGCGAGATGCACATCAAAGCTCTTTCCCAGCAAACCGAGCAATTCAGCCTGGCGGCCGCGTCCGTCATCGCCACCAAAGACGAACAAGAAGCCTTTGACCGCATCAGCCGGGCGATCGTGGAATACTCGGATTACCGATGTTTGATCATGTCGTACTTCAAGGATACTCCGCCCTATAGGGACATCATCGGCTATGGCGGCCTGGATGAAGGGGTCATCAACCGGCTCCGAACCGTCAACGCCCGGAAAGAAGATTATTTACGCATTTTCGAGGAAGGCCTCAAGGTCGGGCGACTATCCTATTTCATGCCTCATACTATAAAACATATCCTGAATCAAAATTTGGCCGTTTTCGGAACAGGTCCACAACCGGAGTCCGAGGATGCCTGGCACCCTGAAGATATGCTTTTTGTGCAAATGAACGACGAACTCGATAACCTGATCGGCCTGATCTCCGTGGACCAGTCCAAGAGCGGAAAAAAGCCGACCGATGAAACCGTGCGCCCTTTGGAAATCTTCTCCAGTCTGGCCTCCCAAATCATCATTTATAAAAAGATCCAGAAAGAATTGAAGCAGACCAAACAGGCGGCCGAAGCGGCCACGCGCGCCAAAAGCGACTTTCTGGCAAACATGAGCCACGAGATCCGCACGCCCATGAACGCGGTCATCGGCATGACCGGCCTTTTGCTGGACACGGAATTAAATCCGGAACAGAAAGAATACGCGCAACTCGTACGCGCCAGCGGCGACGCCCTGCTGCACCTGATTAACGATATCCTGGATTTTTCAAAAATCGAGGCCGGC
>RPPU01000514.1 GCA_003819975.1 Desulfobacteraceae bacterium | reverse complement strand
CGTGCAGGGGTATTAATATGAAGTTTTAAAAGGATCTGAAACCACTCTGCAAACCTGCAAAGGGATCATGACCGAATTGAACCTCGAGCGCCTTTATCAGGATTCGGCTTCTTTTGATTCCGTTTACCGGGTTCTGTATAAGGCCGGCTTTTATTTACGCTATCTGCTCAACCCGATCGAGGGGGTGATGAGCAAAAAGATTCTACAAATCGATGGAATTTTTTTAAAGAAAGATTTATCGCTTTGATTTCATTTCAGCGCATGAAAAAAATATTTACACATCTGAAAAACGGAACTTTATTTCCCGTTTTGCGTGAAAAGCAAAAACATTATAAACACAATCGACGTAAAAAATGGTGGGACGATCATAAAAATAATGCCGATTCTTTCCTCATGAAGCTTGAACCCGGTATTCGCATGAAGCTTTATTTTCAAAGCGATATGGCCCGAATCATTTATTGTGCCGATTTCGAGCTGCTGGAGCGCAGATTTATCGCGGCCTTTTTAAAACCGGGCGATATTTTTGTGGATGTAGGCGCCAATATCGGACTTTTTACGTTGATCGCCGCAGAACATGTCGGGCCGCAAGGCAATGTATTCAGTTTTGAACCGACTCGAAAAATATATAATCAACTTCTTGAAAATGTGACTCTGAACGAATTTAAAAATGTACACTGTATTCGGAAAGCCTTATCGGATTCCGACGATATCCGACCCCTATTCGTCGCCACCGATGGGTTTGACGATTATAACTCTTTTGCGAAACCGCTTACCGCGACGGCGTTTACTGTGGAAAAGGTAACTTGCCTCACTTGGGATTCCTTCGCCGCTCAGGAAGATTTGACCGGCAAAGTGGCCATGATGAAAATAGATGTCGAAGGCTGGGAAACGCGCGTTTTGAAAGGCGGCGCTTCTTTTTTTCAGCATGCGGACGCCCCTTTGCTGCAGGTTGAATTCACCGATGAAGCGAGTATTGCGGCCGATTCTTCATGTCGGCGCCTTTATCATTTGCTTGAAGAGTTCGGGTATAAGATATTTCGCTATGATCATCGCCGACGGGATATTATTCCGGATCCGCTGCGGGAACATTATCCGTATGTAAACCTGATTGCGACCAAAAAGCCTGAAGAGGCTTTTGCCAGGATCCGCTCACAGGGATACAACGTTTTTTTCAAGAGAAAAAAACATGCTTAGCCTATTCAGCATTCCAAAACCCTTTCAAGGGGCTATGGAGATTATACAAAAAAATGCCATAGAGAGCTGGCGCTTGCTCCATTCTGAATGCGAGGTGTTCCTTTTCGGCGACGAATGGGGAACTGAAAAGGCGGCCCGGGAATTTGGAGCGATACATATCCCGAATGTTGTAAAAAATGAATTTGGCACGCCTTTACTGCAGAAAGTTTTTTACGACGCGAACAAATCAGCGTCTTATCCGTTGCTCTGTTATTTAAATACGGATATTATTTTATTCAAAGATATTATTAATGCTGCGGATCGGATTCATTTCAATAATTTTCTAATGACCGGCCAAAGATGGGATATGGAAATCAATGAGCGTATTGATTTTTCTTCTCAGGAACGGCAAATGCGATTGTACCAGCTTATGCTTAAAACAGGTGTTCGCGGTGCAAAAAGCGCCTTGGATTACTTTCTATTTCCACGTAATTCAAGACTGATTGAAATACCGGCTTTTGCGGTTGGACGACCCGGATGGGATAATTGGTTCATCTTTAGAGCGCGCCAATTAAGGATCCCGGTTATTGACGCAACCGATTCGGTTCCGATCATCCATCAAAATCACGATTATGCCCATGTCCCGGCCCAGCGCGGAAAGCAATGGGAAGGTCCTGAAGCCGATTGGAATCGCAATCTCATCGGCGATCAAAATCATATTTTCACTCTGCTGGATGCGACACATGTTCTCCAGGGGATTCACATCAAAACGGCGATAGGTTATCGTTATATACGAAGACGGTGGCAGACCCTAGCCATCTTGTTTCCGCAATTCGGTTTTTTTATAAAAATTATTTCAAAAATACTAAATCTTTTTAAAACATTATCCGCTGTAAAAATGAAACGGAATTGAAAACTTCAACATAGAAAATGTTTTTTTTAAACAATCATTTTTTACCGGTCGACTATGAAATTCCTTGTGATTAATACGGATTACCCGGCGTTCCTTACTTGGCTTTATGCGCAATACCCGGAACTCTATGTGCGTCCGTATGCCGAGCAAATGCAAGTCCGGGCAGCAAGCCTTTTCGGTTTTGCCGATTTCTATTCGAGCCATTTGATTAAACTGGGGCATGAGGCGCACGATCTTTTCATTAATAATGCATTCATGCAAAAAATTTGGGCCGTTGAACATGGGGTATCTCTCGGACCGGATCGTGAATTACGTTTTTTCTTAAGAAAGGGTTTTATCCCCTGGTACGGACGGGTTTCCAATTTTGAATGGATCCAAACCATTCTGGCCGCTCAAATCCGCTATTTTAAACCGGATGTCTTAGTCAATTTTGCCATGAATGGTGTTTCCACATCTTTTTTAGAGTCGATGAAACCATATTTTTCTCTTCTCGTCGGCAGCGGAGAGCCGCCGATCCTTTATGAAAAAGACAATTGGAAAATATATGATTTGGTCTTAGCGCCGTCGGAAGGGATGACGGCGCACTTTCGTGATAAGGGAGTCCATGCTGAACTCTTCCGGTTCAGCTTTGAGCCTCAAACACACATGGCATTGGATCATCATTTTTCAGAAGAATTTCCGGTTTCTTTTGTCGGATCGATAACCAAATATCATTCTAAACGATATGCCGTGTTGCAGCATCTTTGTTCACGTCTTGGTGAAAAGATCGGTATTTGGGCGCCAACGCTTAACGAAATTGACAATGCCTCGCCCATTCATGCTGCATATAAAGGCGCGGCATGGGGTTCATCGCTCTATCAAATTCTTTTAAACTCCAAACTCACAATAAACTGCCATATTGACGCGGCCGGTGAATTTGCGGATAACATGCGACTTTTTGAAGCAACGGGGATGGGCACTTTATTGATCACGGATTACAAGCAAAACCTTCATACATTATTTGATATAGACAAAGAAATCATTACGTACCATAACTCAATGGAATGCGTTGAGAAAATATTATATTATTTAGAACACGAAACTGAAAGATCTGCTATTGCCAAGGCGGGACAGTCAAGGACTTTTAAAGAACATACATATGATCATCGGGCTCGCGAACTAGTTGATATTGTAAAAAAGTACCTTTAATTCGTTATTTTAACGATTTTAATTAGATACGGGTGTTATCAGGTGTCTTTATTTTCATAACGGACCGGAAAAGGGTTGGCGTTTAGACCGGCGAGGCTCGTTTTGCGTGAAAAAGATCTATCACGTTCTTACGTTCACCATAGTCCGGATTCTTTGAACTCATTCGCAGTGATGAAAATGGCAACTGCGCGGAGTGCCGATGATAAGATCAGAATTGATTCAAAATTGGGATAATGTCGCGAATAAACTGAATCAAATTCCGCTTCGCGGTGAGCAAATACGTTATGCAATGGCGGTCAAGCCGCTGCTAGCATTGCCCAAATCATCGCTTATTCTTGAAGCGGGTTGCGGGTCGGGCCGGATACTGCGTATTTTGACTGCCTTGGGATACAGTGATTTGATCGGACTGGAGATAAGTTTT
>RPPU01000513.1 GCA_003819975.1 Desulfobacteraceae bacterium | reverse complement strand
TGGTTCTGGCGCCGTTCGTGATCAGAGCGCGAAGATCAAAACCGAACGAACATACTCGGGTTCCATCTTTTAAGAATTTATTGCCGGGCAGCGCGCTGGCCGGAACTATCCTTTTCGGAGGGGCGGCTTTGCAGCAGATGGGCATGGTTTATACGAGCGCGGGCAAAGCCGGTTTTATCACCGGTCTCTATGTGATTCTTGTGCCTTTGATCGCCATTTTTTACAAGAAAAAGTCGCAGATCAATACTTGGGCCGGCGCCATTTTAGCGACCATCGGTCTCTATCTGCTCAGTGTCACCGCAAGCTTTGAAATGGAATGGGGCGATTTGCTGGTATTAATCGGCGCTTTTTTATGGGCTTTGCATGTGACCGTCATCGGTTGGCTGGCGCCCAAACATGAGGCGAGCCATTTGGCTTTTTTTCAGTTCATCATCTGCGCTTTGCTCAGCCTGCTGGCCGCCGGTATTTTTGAAACGGTCACTTGGCAAGGATTGCAAGGCGGTGTTTGGACCCTTTTATACGGGGGATTGCTTTCCGTGGGGGTCGGTTATTCCCTGCAAGTCGTAGCTCAGAAAAACGCCCATCCGGCTCATGCCGCCATCATTATGAGCCTGGAAGCTGTCTTTGCGGCCTTGGGCGGTTGGCTGATTCTGAATGAACAATTCACGACCCGAGGGTTTGTGGGTTGCGGCTTGATGCTTTCAGGGATGATCCTTTCCCAGATAAAGCTTAAACGGATCGAATCTATCTCTTAAGTTACTTCAGAAAGAAAGAATTCCGCCCTCTGGCTGCCTGAACAGCGAATGTCTAAAATAATAAGCACCTCCCCAACCCGAATAAACCGGAAGGTGGCTAAAAATTATAGCCATTTTGAGCGCAATTAAACTTGCAAGTTCCTATGCGTCGCCCGGGGCCCTACCCGGAAGACGAGGCACTTCCAGTGCAACCAGTAAGATTATTATCGCGCCAAGACGCAAAGCCGCAAAGGTTTTAAAATAAAAAAATTAATTTTCTTGGCGTCTTTGCGTCTTTGCGCGAGAAAATGTTTTGGGTTTATCGACAACAGATTGTCGATGTTTCTGTGTTAAGCGCCTATTTCCTTTTTTCCCGCAAGGGCCTGTTGTTGCCGCGTTCACCGGAACGGGTCGGTACGCGCAGGCGACCATTCACATCTTCCAGATCAAACCACCACTTGTACTCCGGTTTTGGTTTGCCGTATCCGAAAAGATCGTCGCCCCAAACCGCAAACCGCCGGGCCAAGGGGATGTTACGCATATTCCATTGTACAAAACGGTGAAAAGGCGTAAAGGGTTTGTTCCAGGGGCAAACCGTGATGCAGACGCCACAGCTCGAGCCGGTCTTGTTGCCCACGCGTTGTTTGGTGCATTTTTCAGGGTCATTGGCCCATTTGATATAACCGTTATGCATATGAGTCGCGTCTTTGCCGAAGGCAATGGACCCGGCCGGACAATAACGGGCGCATTTACCGCATTTGGAGCAGAAATCCTGCAAACCAAAATCAATGGGTTTGTCGATCGCCAGGGGCATATCCGTGGTTACGATGGCTGCTTTAAAACGGGGCCCCAAAAACGGGTTCAGCACCATATCGCCGATACGGCACATCTCGCCCAAGCCGGCCCAAAGCAGGATCGGCGGGATCAGCACCTGGTAGTTCTTGGCATGATGGGCGCGGGCCGGGTAACCCAGCCTGCGGATATATTCCGCCAGCGTGCAGGCGATAAAAGCACTATTGGAGTAGGAAATATAACTCATGGAAGCGCTGATCCAATCGTTTCCGACCGAGGCTTCGGATGTGCGATAATCCTGATCGACCAGAACGGCGATCGCGTATTTGTGCTTGAGCTCAATGGGCGCGCCGGTTTCGGCTTTATGGGTGTAAACGGCATAGGGTGGCAATTCGCAAATGCCCACCAGGTCGGATCGCAGAAAATAAGCAGTCTGTTTGATATGGCGGGCCAGCAAAACAGGATCTTGGGGCAAGGGCGCTTTTTGATTTGCAACCGGGCCATCAACCGTGTCGATCATATGGCCGGTCATCCAGGACATGGCGCCGGAAATGGGAAATTTGCCCACAAACCGGCTGACTTCATTTTGGATATAGGGTCCAAAATCGCCGCGGTAACAGCGGTTAAAGCCGCTCTCCCGTTCATCTACCCTTTTCACTTCAGTGTCGTTTATCAAAGTCGTGGGTCGATCGACCCTTTTGAGGATTTCAACCGGATAGGGATCGAATTTTTTAGGATTGGCTGCACGTTGGCAGGCCGTCACAATTGTCATTAGGAATTTCCTTTCAAACGGTCTGAACTCGGGGTTGTCTGCCCTGTTCAACCGGACGATTTTTTAAACGGTTTAAGGCAGGACTTATAATAGGTCAGACTTATTAAGATTTCAAATATATTTCCAAGTATTTGTCATAAGAATTTGGATATAACTATAGCGATCTAATCAGGCTACTAATGATCCGATTCTTATAGATATTTAAAATTAAATAGCGTTTGCGGTAACAAAATTTTAATGTCAGCAATATATCGTTGTCGGGAATCAAAATTTTGGATATAATATTAAAATGCAGATTGATAAAAATTATAAACCGGAATTCGAGTCCATCAAAGATCTGATTTTGGATATTGCCCAGGAACGCTCTGCCGAACATTTATTGGCCATGATTGTAAACCGCCTGGCTCAGAGACCGCATGTGGCTCTGGCGCGCATTTGGCTGATCAAGCCGGGGGATTTTTGTGAAAAATGCCTGTTGCGGCCCGAATGCCCGGACCAGGCCAGGTGCTTGCATCTGGTGGCCGGGGCCGGATTAGCGCTCAATCAGGAAAGCAGCGCCGGGACGCGGTTGGATGGCGCCCATATGCGGATTCCTATCGGAGTAGGCGAGGTCGGCCGGATTGCGGCTTCCGGTGAAGCAGAGGAGTTGAATCGCCTGGAGAAAGCCGCGGATTGGATAGAGCGGAATGACTGGGCGCGTGGGGAAGAGATCTTAAGTTTCGGCGGCCAACCCTTGCTTTATAAGGGCGAAATATTGGGCGTGATTGCGCTTTATTCCCGGATCGATATGGCGCGCGTCCAGGAAGGTATTTTTTGGCTGCGGATGATCGCCAATCACGCGGCCATTGCCATGGCCCATGCGCGGGCTTTCGCGGAAATCGAATATCTTAAAAAACGCCTGGAGTTGGAGAATGTATATCTGCGCGAAGAGCTGGATCAGACCCATACTTCCACCGGGATCATCGGCCGGAGCCAGGTCCTTCAGAATGTGTTGCAGCAGATTCAATTGGTGGCGCCCACGGACGCCAGTGTTCTGATTATCGGAGAATCCGGAACCGGCAAGGAATTAGTGGCCCGGGAGATCCACCGGCTCAGCAGCCGATGCACTCAGCCTTTGATCAAGGTCAATTGCGCCAGTATTCCCAGCGAGCTTTATGAAAGCGAATTTTTCGGTCATGTCAAAGGCGCTTTCACCGGCGCCGTCAAAAACCGCGCCGGTCGTTTTGAAGCGGCGGATGGCGGGACTTTGTTCCTGGATGAAATCGGGGAGATTCCTTTTTCGTTGCAGGGTAAATTATTAAGGGTCCTGCAGGAAGGGGAATACGAGCGTATCGGCGAAGAGCATACCCGCAAAGTCAATGTGCGCATCATCGCGGCCACCAATCGCGATATCCGCCAAGAAGCGGAAAGAGGCC
>RPPU01000512.1 GCA_003819975.1 Desulfobacteraceae bacterium | reverse complement strand
TTTAAGGATACGGCTTCCAAATATTCCTCAATGGACCGGGCCGCCCACATTCAGACCTCGGACGGATTTTTTGTGGATGTGGATGTCTCCATTCTTTACCGGATCGAAGACCCCTATAAAGTGTTCACCATGATCGGTCCCGGTACGTTTTTTGAAAGCAATGGCGTTTTACCCCGGGCCGAACCGATTTTAAAGGCCACGCTGGGCGAGTTGACCACGGAAGAATTTTACAACAGCCCTTTGCGGGTTAAGAAATCGGAAGCAGCCAAACAGATGCTTTACGCCGAACTCATTCAAAAAGGCATCAAGGTGGAACAGGTTCTGGTGCGCTATTTTAAATACAGCGAAGAAATTCAAAAGAATATCGAAGAAAAAAAACTGAAAGACCAATTGGTTTTCAAAAATCAGGCCGAAGCCCGGGCTTCGATCGAAGAGGCTGCGCTGAAAAAAATAGAACAGGAAGGCAAGGTCATCGTAGAGGTGGAAATGGAGAAGGGCAATGCCTATGTGACCCGCCGGATCGCGGAAAAAGATTTGTATATGCGCAGAAAAAAGGCGGATGCGGATTTGCTGGTCAAGCTGGCCGAAGCAGAGAAAGTCCGTTTGAAAAACAATGCCTTGCAAGGTTCGGGCGCAGAGCGTATGGTCGGTTTGAAAATGGCGGAAGTGTATAAAGGTTTGGATGTGATTATTCTGGCGAGCGACGGAGCCGCGGGTGTGAATCCCCTGGATCTGAACAAGACCCTTAAGCTCTTTGATATCCGGAAAGGAGTCGTGAAATGAAAAAAAACATAGCGGCTTTTATCTTTATTCTGTTGCTGGTTTATTTGCCGGGATGCGTACCGCATACGACCGGCGATACCGAGGTCGGGGTACGGACCAAAAAAATGGCTCTTTTCAGCAAAAAAGGGGTGGAAGAGAAATATTATGCACCGGGATCCACTTATTTCTTTCTGCCGTTTATTAATGACTGGCACACCTTTGACACGAAGTCGCAAAATTTGGAAATGACCTTTGAGTCCGGGCGGGGTGATCGCTCCACACGGGATGATCTGGTTTTCAAAACCATTGATGGCAACGACATCGGTCTGGATGTCATCCTGGTGTATCGGATCGATCCGAATAAGGCGCCGTATATTGTGCAGCACATCGCCATTGACGACCAAACCTTGCGGGATAAAATCATGCGCACCATTGCGCGCAGTAAACCACGCGATATTTTCGGGGAATTGAAGACCGAAGAGTTTTATGTGGCGGACAAGCGCGAAAAGCAAGCCCAGCGCGCGCGGGAGATTCTTCAGGAAATGCTCGAGCCCATGGGCATTATCGTGGAACGGGTGCTGACCAAAGATTACCGCTTCAACGCGCAATACCAGCAGGCGATTGAGGACAAAAAAGTGGCGGACCAGCGCGTGGAAAAGAACAAGTCGGCCCAAAAGGCGGCCCTCGAGGAATACATCCGCAAGCTGGAAGACGCCCGCGGCGAAGTGAACAAGATGGTGGCGGACGCGGACGGTGTCTACCAGAAAGCCAAAATCGAAACGGATGTCTATTTTGAAAAGCAAAAGTTATTGGCCGAAGCGATCAAGGCCGAGGGCTTGGCCGAAGCCAAAGGCATTCAGGAGATGAACAAGGCCATGATGGGCATGGGCGGAGAAGCGATCGTCAAGCTGGCCATCGCGGAAGCCATGCAGGGTAAGCGCATTATTTTGTTGCCGGTTTCCGAAGGCGGTATGAATCTGAAAACGACCAACATCAACGACTTGATCAATACGCTCGGGATCAAGGCACTTGCGGAAGAAAATAAAGAGGAATGAGTTGACGGCGATTGTTGAATGGGCAGCCGATATCCGGCAATGCCCTTTATTATAAAGAATCTTATTCTCGCGCAAAGACGCTGAGACGCAAAGGAAAACGGGGAACATTAGGGGAAAATACATGTGGTTCATTATCATGTAAATCGCTGAAGGATATGACCCCGGTGATTTTTTCTCCATGATCGATATGGAGAGCGAGGGATTAATCTTTTCAGGGCAACCGATTATATTTAAAATCGGAAGCGCTCAGATTCTAGGACAGTTTTCGATTAAAAAAAATACGTTGATGCTTGAGCTCGCGCAAATCGACGGCGGAGGAGAGGGTGTTTTAGCGGTTCTCGCATCACTATCGAGAAAGTATGCCAGGAAAAAGGGGCTGAGAAAAATAAAGTGGCTGGTTTATGCAACGAATTGCGCCAAGCCTAATCTCAAGCTGCGAAGGGTATTGGAGCGGAAATGTTTTGTAGTGAAAAATATAAAAGGAAAAGGCGAATGTTATTTTAAAGTCGATGAGATCTAAATGGAGGCCAATTAAAAAAAATTAGATCCGTAATTCAAAATCAAATCATCAAAGGAGGATATTTTATGAGACAGAGGGTGATTACGGTTCATGTCGGCGGTTACACTCAGGTGCGGAACGGGAAAACAGTGCATGTCAGCGGTTACAGCTACACGCGGGTCGTCAATGTTTCCGATGAGGATTCCGACGATGAGGAGGATGAAGGCGAGGATGAAGACGATGAGACCGGATCGGACGAAAACGGCGACACGGAAGAGGATGAAGAAGAGTTTGTCGTTGAGAATTTAGACGGGTTTATGAAAACATGGAAGAATAAATGGGCGGGCGACAAGCAATGTGTCAAGTTGGTTCAAAAAGCATTGCCTGAGGTCGGAGTCACTAAAACCTGGGGACCAGGTATCGGCATCCAAGGTCCCCATCAGCCATCTATCAAAACTGGGACGGCAGTCGCAACTTTCGATGAAAAGGGAAATTACAAAAGCAAAAAGGGGGAAAGCCATGCCGGTCTCTTTATGGGCTATGGCCGGGAAAGGGGTAAAGACGGGATTTATCTTTTCGATCAATTCGCCGGAAAAGGCGGCAGCGCCGGTAAGCGGTTTTATGCATTTAAAACCGGGAATACGAACGGTAAATATCCCGCGGAAACTTTTTCAGTAATTCATAAAAAATAAAGGTTTGCCATGACGCGATTAATATTGCTTATCAAGCGCCAAATTGCTCAATTCACCAGAAAATTACGCAATGTTTTCTACCTTTATCTGGCCGTTCTGCTCACGTTCTTCGTGCTTTTGGATGCGGGCGTGTTTCATGTGGGCGAAAACATGCGCCAAAAGGCGTTCGATTTCATGGTGCGCAAGCGGGTGCTGGTGCCCAAGCCGGACCCGGATATCGTAATCGTGGATATCAACGAGGCCAGTTTGGCGGCCATGGCCAAGGAATACGGCCGCTATCCCTGGCCGCGCCAGGTCTTCGGCGAGTTTTTGGAGAACATCGAACTCCAAAAGCCCAAAGCCGTCGTGTTTGATATTTTGTTCAGCGACGCGGATGTCGCCAACCCGGACAGCGACGCTTATTTTAACGACACCATCGCCGCCAGTAATAATACCTACTTTCCTTTTATCCGCTTGTCGGAAACCCAGGATAACCTGAGTAATGTGAAACCCGCGATGCTCTCCGGCGTGACCGAACTCGTCCCGGGGCAGGCGGATAAAAACGCCGCGATCGCCGTGGTCCTGCCGTATTTTCAGGCAACGCTCGGTTCCGGCCGCCTGGGTTTTAACAACATCTACCCGGATGGCGACGGCATTGTGCGCGAATACCGGCTTTATCGGGACGATTACGGCTGGAACTTGCCCTCTATCGCGCTGAGCGTCGGCAAT
>RPPU01000511.1 GCA_003819975.1 Desulfobacteraceae bacterium | reverse complement strand
TCTAAAAAAACCAAATAACTTTAACCGATCCTCAATTCGCTTTGCTCGCCGGGCGCAACCTAAGGATACGCCCGGTTTCATAAAATCTATCTGGAAAGTTTTTTTTGGCATCCTTGAGATTGAATGCTTGAAAAACGATGAAGCCTCAATTCTCCCGCGGCTTGGCTCGATTTGCAACCGCTTCAATGGCATTGAGTTTTTCAAGCACTTCTTGATCAATTTTTTCCGTTGGCACCAAGTTTGCTAATACATAATAATCGGTTTTGCGCAATAAATTCGGCAAGTGAATCTTTTCGAAATACCTATCAAAAAGCGCATCAAGAAAATCATCTGTAATTTTGATATCAGAAGACCAGGGCGATGGCTTCTTTAATGTTTCCAATGCCTTTGAAATTTCATCAATCGATTCTTTCATTGCTTGTTCGCGCCGGTTTATCTCGGCTCTAACGAAGAGATTATCTTCCGCTAGATCATAGGCGGCATATTTCATCAGAACCTCTTCAAAACAAAGATAGTTTTCAATTTCCCTTTTTTTCCACATAATCTCTGTAAGCGGCGTATTCTGTTGCAGCTCCTTATCTATACGATCGAAAATCGCAATCCCCACTAGATCCTTTTTGGCTTCCCGCAAACCGTAAAAATGTTCTCTGGCATTTTGCGGGATGTTTGTCCCTACATAACGCACAAAAGGACGCTCAAGTAATGCTGACGCTGCATGGTTGAGTTTCCGCGCAAAAGCTAAAAGTATTGATAAATCCGAAGATCCTTCGAGATACAATATCCAACCCGTTTCTTCTGCAAGATAATATTGGTCGAAGCCTATTTCCTTCAAAGCTTTATAGACTTGGCTTCCGCGGTCATCAATACGGTGGGGCTTGCCGACAAACGCAACGACCATATCCCGATCGGCCGCTTCTTTTAGTATAATTTCGGAATGGCTAGCGGCGATTATTTGCGAATTTTGTTTTTCCGCAACGTCCGTCAAGAGTTGATAGGTCTGGCGCTGCCGTAAGACTTCCAGGTGCGCATCGGGCTCATCCAAAAGCAAAACCGTTCCGGGATTAGCGTAAAGATGGGATAGAAGAAGTATCGTCTGCTGCACACCCCTTCCTGCCGAAGAGAGGTCCAGCCTCGTTCGATTGCGGTTCGGTTCCAGATAGGCCATGGTAATTTCACCGCGTTCTTTTATGTATTCAGGAGATAGCAGTGTAATTCCAAACAACCTTTCGATATGATCTTTCAAGGCCCGCCAATCCTGATTTGGCGAACGCTCATAAATTTGATAACAAAGATTACGCAGGACCTGTGCGGTTTGTCCTTCGCCTATGAGAACATTGATTCTCCCTACTTCCAGTTTCGGTTCTTCAGCAGATAGCCCGGACATGGGGGGAAGAAAAGCGACCTTAACCGCCGAAGCCTCTTCCGGTATCGATGCGAGTTGCGATTGATCTTCGCCTGGTTTTTTTAGAGGTCTGCAATAAAAAGATTCTTCATTTGAATAATAAAATTCTAAACCGCATGACCATTCTTTTCCCCCGGAAATGCCTGCAATCTCAATCTCGATGAATATGTTTTGCGTCACAGGCTTTCCATTGACGCGTTCGACACTCCGCGTATGCAGATCGCGCCATAATAGATTTGCAATGGGAACCGGTATGGCAATCAAATCTCGACGGTTAATCGTAACACCTGTGCGTTGTTTGGCTAAGCTGGTGCTGCGCTTCGCGTTCCAAAGTCGATGGCCGATATCCCACAGCGCTAACGCTTGCAGGGCTGTCGTCTTGCCGCTATTATTGGGACCGATTAAGATCACCGTCTTCCCTAATTCGAATTCAACTTCATCAAGTTTTTTAAAATTTTTGATCTTGATTTTCGTAAGCATGATTATTTCCCTATTACAGGGTTGGATATTTTTTCGATTCGGGCAAGGGGTTGTTTAATGAAAAAACCTTATCTTTATTGGTCGGAGTATACAAAACATACCCTTACGGGTCAAGATAATTCAAAACCTGTGATAGGTTACAATAGCGTTTGAATGTTGGGAGTGAAATAGGAAAAAAATCGGTAGCTGCTTTTCAATTAGGTTAAACGGTGCCGGTCATTGTTAAACGATTAAAAAATTTTGATAAAAAAAACGCCGGCCAGGTTGAACCTGGCCGGCGTTTGCATCAGAATCAATACGGATTAATACATATCATCCGGCGACATTTGCGGC
The DNA here is from genome assembly GCA_003819975.1 of Desulfobacteraceae bacterium. The sequence continues at coordinate 1,508 of RPPU01000511.1, read as the reverse complement.
ATGGCCGGTTTCTTATCTTCTTTTTTGTCGGCGATCATGGCTTCCGTCGTCATCAACAAACCGGCCACGGAAGCGGCGTTTTGCAGGGCAAAACGAGCCACTTTGGTCGGATCGATGATTCCGGCCTTTAGCAAGTCTTCATATTCGCCGGTCTCGGCATTAAAACCGTAATTGCCTTTATTGGACAGAACCTGTTGCACCACGACCGAGCCTTCAAAGCCGGCATTGTTCGCGATCTGGCGCATCGGTTCTTCAAGAGCTCTTTTGATCAAGCGGACGCCCAACTGTTCTTCTCCGGGGAATTCGGCTTTTTCCAAAACCTTTAAAGCGCGGATATAAGCCACGCCGCCGCCCGGCACAATACCTTCTTCCACGGCCGCGCGGGTCGCGTTCAGCGCGTCTTCCACGCGGTCTTTCTTCTCTTTCATTTCGGTTTCCGTGGCTGCGCCTACCTTGATCACCGCCACGCCGCCGACCAGTTTGGCCAGGCGTTCCTGCAGTTTCTCACGGTCATAATCGCTGGTGGTTTCCTCGACCTGGGCGCGAATCTGTTTGACGCGGCCTTCCAAATCCTTGCGATTGCCGCCGCCGGCTACGATGGTGGTGTTGTCTTTGTCGATATTAATACGCTTGGCCGTACCCAAGTCGTTCAGGGTCACGTTTTCCAGTTTCAGGCCCAGATCTTCGCTGATCACCTGGCCGCCGGTCAAAATCGCGATATCTTCCAGCATGGCTTTACGCCGGTCGCCGAAGCCCGGGGCTTTGACCGCCACGCATTTCAGGGTGCCGCGCAGCTTGTTGACCACCAGAGTGGCCAAAGCCTCGCCTTCCACTTCCTCGGCAATAATCAGGAAAGGCCGGCCCATCTTGGCGATCTGCTCCAGGATCGGGACCATGTCTTTCATGCTGCTGATTTTCTTTTCATTGATCAGAATATAGGGATCATCCATGCTGGCGATCATCTTTTCCGGATCGGTTACAAAGTAGGGGCTCAGGTAACCGCGGTCGAACTGCATGCCTTCCACGATTTCCAGGGTGGTTTCCATGCTCTTGGCTTCTTCAACCGTAATCACGCCTTCTTTACCCACTTTTTCCATGGCCTCGGAGATAATTTCACCGATGGTCTTGTCGTTATTGGCGGAAATGGTTCCGACCTGGGCGATTTCGGTTTTTTCCTTGGTGGGCTTGGAAAGTTTTTTAAGTTCTTGCACGACCAGCTCAACGGACTTATCAATGCCCCGCTTTACGGCCATGGGATTGGTGCCGGCGGCCACCAGTTTGGAGCCTTCCCGGTAAATGGCTTGGGCTAGGATGGTAGCAGTGGTGGTGCCGTCACCGGCCACATCCGATGTTTTAGAAGCCACTTCTCTGACCATTTGGGCGCCCATATTTTCAAATTTGTCTTCCAAATCGATTTCTTTAGCCACGGTGACGCCGTCTTTGGTCACTTTTGGCGAGCCGAAAGATTTTTCCAAAAGCACATTGCGGCCCTTGGGGCCCAGAGTTAC
>RPPU01000510.1 GCA_003819975.1 Desulfobacteraceae bacterium | reverse complement strand
CACTACATGCCCGATTTTCAAGCTCTCCAAATATTGCCCCATGATGCGGATCATGTCGAGATACTGACTGTAAACCACCACTTTTTGACCGCTGCCCAGACTTTCTAAAATCAGTTCTTTGAACAGATCCCATTTGCCCGATTCGAGTTGCTCATAATCTTGAGGCTTGCCGGCGGGAAGGGCGGGATGATCGCAGATTTGTTTCAACAGATTGAGCAAGGCGAAAATATGGATATAGGGCACAGGTGTCTGTTCCTGCTTCAGGGCCGTCAGGAGATCGCCGCTCCGTGAAGCGATGGCGTCACGATAGAGTTTGACCTGATCGTCGCTCAGTCGGCATAGGCGCACATCTTCTATTTTTTCGGGTAATTCCAATAATACGCTTTTTTTCAAGCGCCGTAAAATAAAAGGCGCGACCAGACGGCGCAATTCCAAGCGACGATGTTCGTTCTGTTCTTCTTGAATCGGAACCAGATACTGCTTTTTAAACTCGGCTTCAGCCCCGAGATAATCGGGTACTACCAAGTCCAGTAACGCTTTGAGATCGACCAAATCGTTTTCAATGGGCGTACCGGTCAGACCGATCCGCAAGTTTGCTTGAATATCCTGCGCAGCCCTAAATGCCAAGGTTTCCGGATTCTTAATCTGCTGGGTTTCGTCAAAAACAGCCAGAGCGAAAGAAATTTGTTTTAAAGCTTCGATATCCAGACGTAAGACGCCGTAACTGGTCAACAGTACTTGATGCTCCTGTAAAGCATCGGTCAGATTTCTTTCCCCGCCATGGTACACGATGACCTTAAGGTCGGGAGCATGCTGGGCCAATTTCCGCTGCCAATGGCTTAAGACCGTAGTGGGGCAGACCACCAGCAACGGTTTTTTTTCATCCAGGTGCTTGGTTAAATAGATCATCAATGCCATGACTTGATGGGTTTTACCCAAGCCCATATCATCGCAGAGTAAACCGCCCAAACCGTTTTCCTGTAAAAAAACCAGCCACTCCAATCCACGTTGCTGATAATCCCGCAAGGGCGAGGTCAGTCCTTGCAAGTCCGGTAAAGCCTTAGCCGGCTTCAGGTCCAAAATCTTTTTCAAAAGATCGGATTGAGCGTTCTCTTGTGACCACTGCACCTGATCCAGGACCGTGGCTTGCCAACGCAACAATTCCAGCCTGGAAAGGCCGATCGCGCCGGTTGCGTTTTTTTGCAGACCGCGAGGGAAAAGGTGATCCAGGCTTTTAAAGGCCGGGGCTTCGCAATCGATCCAACCTTCCGAAGTGGCCACATAACGGCGGCCCTCTTTTTGAGCCGCCAAAATTTCCGCTAAGGACAAGGTATGATTGCCGAACCCATATTTGAGCGATAGCCAGCACCAATCGCGTTCAAGGGCATCGGCCCCGATTTCTATGCGTTCGTATTGTTTAAAAATTCGCAAGCCCTTGACGCTTTCATCCAATTGGTGCAGGTCTTGGGCGAGTTCTTCGTGGATTTCTTCCAGGAAAGAAGGAATCTGGGATTTTTTTAAAATCATTTTAACCGGGGCTTTAAATTTACGCGGCCGGTCCGGGTCTTCCAATTCGGCCAGGAGATTCAACTCCTTAATATAAACCAGGTCGCCGTAACGGAATTTTTCATAATCCGGGCGTTCGAAAAAACGGGATTCGCCGTCAGCCTGGATCATTTGGATAATCGGCCGCACTTCCAGATCCAGCTCGGTGTTCAGGGAGATATTGAAAATCGCTTTGAGCGGGACCGGATAAACGGCCAAGTCGGGTTGATCGGGATGGTTTTCTTTCAGAAGATGCAGGATGCCTTTGACCAAGTGGCGGGGAATAGCGATGCGGCAAAGGTTTTTTTCTTCCCTGTCTTTACAGAGGAGCATAAACGCACCGGTTTGCTCTTCCACAAAAGGGTGAAACCGCGCGCCGAGCGGTTCGAATTCACGGAAGCCGTGATAGGCAAACCGGTACCAGATGCTTTCATCCACAGCTTGGCCGCGGGTCTTAAAACCTATTGCACGTAAATGATACTCATTGTCTTTAAAACAATAGTTTTGGAGTTTTTTGAGCACCTCGCAACGCCGGGGTACAATCTCTTCGGGTTCAGTATCCAGGAAATCGGCGCAACGTTCCAAAAACCGTTCGAGATCCGGACCGGGCGAAAAATAGGCAAAGAGTTCCGCGCCCTGTTGGTTTAGAATACGTAGGCCGTTCAAGCTGTCAGGCGTGGGGCGTTGGCCGCGGAGTTTAAAAGCGGAATTGGCGCGACTATCGGCCAACAAGGAGGCCAGTTTATACCATACGCTTTTCTTAAAAGGCTCGAACAACCCCTGGCCGTTCGATTGTTTACGAAGGTGTTTATAGGCCTGGGCCAGTTCCAAAATATGCGGGCAAGTTTGATTTTTGGCCGTGGAACAGTCGCAGATGCGGCGCTGCGGTCCTGATGCGCCTATTTCCAAAAAATAGGCCACGCCGGGGTGTTTATCTCCGGGAGCGGGCAAGAGCGCCAGGCTGTCGCGGTAAAACTCCAGGCGTTGCAGCGATTCCGCAATGAATGGTTTGCTTTTCAGGTCGGTTTTAGGATGATCGGTCATTTCAGGCCCCAATGTTTAGGACAGCGATATTTATTTGTCAAGAGAGTTTAACAACGAGGATGTATGAAATAAACTTGTATTTATGCATAAGTGGTTTTGCTGAGATAGTGGTGTTTAGAAATCAAAATCCCAGACAAAATCGATTCCGCTTGTTTTTTCATCCCCTAACTGGGTTTCGATACTTAAATTGCGATTGATTTCATAGGTGACTTCAACTAGGTTGGACTCATCCACTTTAAAACGGTGGCGGTAGAGTACAAAGACTTCCGGGGTGACATATTTGCCGACGGCAAGTGACCCATGGGTGATGTCTCCGCTACCTGATTCCAGGGTCAAGACATCCAACTTGAATGTGTCTCCTAATATTTTTTTTAGTTCATTTACCGCCAGCCGGCCGGTCAGGTTCAGGGCGGCCTGTTCGGCATTCCAATTCTGCTGCCGATTCAATTTATCGGTAGACTTTCCAAACACCAGATAGGAGATAATATCGGTCCGGTCCATGGCCGGCTCACTGTCCAATGCCAATATCATCCGGTTGGCCGTTCCGGTTATTTTAATAATGATTTTTACCTTGGCAATGCGGGTTTCCGCCTGGATGTCCAGGTTCGGATTGGGTTCTTCTAAACCAATGAAATCGATGTTGCCCTGGGTGATCTTAAAGAGTTTGCTCTGAAAATCGAAGGTGCCCCCAATGGCATTGAGCGATCCTATCAGAATAAAGGGTTTATCCGGATTTTTTTTTAGAGTGATCTGCCCGGCTATTTCCGCGTTGACACCTTGGCCTTTGAGCCGGACGTTTTTAGGGGCTGCCACAATGATATCGGCTGCCAATGGACGAAGAAGATCTTTTACGGCACTAGGTTTTTCGACGATGTCGATGGAGGCCTTTTTTTCATGGCCGCCTGTGTCGATTTGGATTTCAGCCGGGCTCTGGGTGGAGATCTGATCGAGGTTGACGCGGCCTTCCGTGACGGTCAGGATGCCGGCAAGGAATGGTTTGAGCGGTGTGCCGGTGAGTTGCAGGTCAGGCCGGATCCGGGCAGCCACAACCTTTTTATAGGGGATGTAGACATTCTCGCCGGTCAAATGAATATCAAATGCGGTCGGTTTTATTCCCTCCAAATTGATACGGCCTTTTAT
>RPPU01000509.1 GCA_003819975.1 Desulfobacteraceae bacterium | reverse complement strand
GGCATTATCGGCGATACGCTTGCCGCCGTCCTTGCGGTATAAAGCCCGGTTTTTTTCAAGAAACCAGAGAAAGAGGGCGGCGCCGATGCGTTTATTGCCGTCCACAAACGGATGATTTTTAACCAGGAAATAGAGCAGATGAGCGGCCTTTTCTTCCAAACTGGAATAAACTTCCCGGCCGTCAAAGGTTTGCAGAATGTTTCCAATGGAGGCCTGAAGGCTTTGGTCTTTTTCGCGGCCGAACAACTCCCCGGCTTTGAACTGAATGCGCAATTCTTCCACAATCCTGAGGGTTTCAGCATAAGTAATCGCCTTGGAACGCGCTTTAGAGAGATCACGCGTCATCATGCGCTGGTGATCATAATCGTCCAATAAATCCAGGGCATAAGAATAATCGTGTATGACCCGCAGCAAGGCCTTGGCTTCGTCTCCGGTCAAATCGCGCCGCTCCGCCACTTCGCCAATCAAGCGGACCGCCTGTTTTAATTCCTTTAATCGGCGCGCATTGACGGAATAACCCTTGAGGATATGGCTTTTTAAAACCTGCGTAGCCCAGATACGAAACTGGGTGCCGCGCTTGGAATTCACGCGGTAACCGACGCCAATGATTACATCCAGATTAAAAATATCCATCTGACGGGTTTTACCGTCAGCGGCAACCTGTGCAATTTTTGCACAGGTTGAGTCATGCGCCAACTCATGGGTTTCGTAAATATTGCGGATATGGCGCAGGATCACCGAACGGTCTCTTTGAAATAAATTCCCCATTTGATGGGCATCCAACCAAACCGATTCTTTTTCCAAACGCACTTCCAGCCTAACCGCTCCATCGGCTGTTTGATAAAGAACCATTTCCTTTTCACGGGTTTTCATGATTCCAACCCTCCAATACCCCATTCATCAGTCACGGCAAAAGCAAATCCTGAGATTGCGGGTTTTTGATTCTGCGTAATCAAAATTTTTATCCGCTCCGTCAATCCTTTCTAACGCAACCGGAATCCCGATACCGTTCGATCCGATCGGGAAAATGCTTCATAGATTTCCGGTGAAAAAAAGATCGATGAATTCTACTTAAAACCTTAAAAATATTAATCCTTTTGCTTTGGAAAAGATTTCACTTTTTGTTCGACCATTTTTACGGAACGATCGAAATCGCTTTCCAGTCGGTCTTGGGCCTTGATCCGCTTCTCACTGAATTCCTCATATTGTTTTTCAGCATGTTGGATTGCGATCTCATGGGAGATTTTACCGGCATGGGTTAAAATATCTCTCTCATTAATTGAAAGGAAGGCATCCAGCTTCTCAATCCAGTTCTTCATATGCATCGGGATTCTGCGCATCGCCTGGCCTTCGGCAAACACCAGGTATTGTTCCACCAGATATCAAATGGTTGATCCGGGTTTTTCAGACGCTCATCATCCAGCGTGAATCCCTTGACAATGTATTCCCGTAACCGTTGGGTGGCCCAGATGCGGAACCGGGTGGCCACAAGGCTCTTCACCCGGTAACCCACGGAAATGATCATATCAAGGTTATAAAAATCTACCTGGCGTGAGACCTGTCGAGCACCCTCAGCCTGAACTATTAGGAATTTCCGAATAGTTGCCGCAGCTTCAAGTTCCTTGTCTTCGTAAATGGTTTTGATATGTTCATTAATGGTTGGAACGGAAACCTGGAACAGCTCCGCCAATAGTTTTTGTGAAAGCCATACCGTCTCACCCTGAAAACGGACGTCGATCTTTATTTTCCCGTCATCACTTTGATAGATGATCAATTGTGAATTTTCAGGTTGGTCGGAATTCTTATCATCCATTTTCGGTCTTCCTTTCCACCGTAATAATTTTCTTGTCGGGTACAGCCGGGAATTATCCGGATTTCGTCCAATATTTGTTTTTCCATCCGTGGCTGTTATTGTAAAAAATGCCACAACTGAATTGAACGATAATTTTTTGGACGGTAAATAAAAGTTGTTACGCAACCCACTGATAACTCGCCATATTTTTGATTTAATTGGTCTTTTTTACGAATTCAATCAAATAGCTGTCAAATATTTTTGGGTCTTACAAGGCCCCTGGAATTACTCATAAATACTCATAAATTACTCATAATTACTCATTAATCGGATCCAGACCCAATAACCAGCGCCATAAGCTGATCATATCTGTTGAATTACCATAATCTTATATATCTAAGCTTTTTTGTCATTACGGTATGCTGATTCATTACAAACTTTTAGATTGAGTGACAATAAAAACATATATGATACCAGTGAGTTATGACGCCCGTTGGCCTCTTTATTGTCACAAACGACCCCGTTTATTGTCACAACATATCCACTGCGGGGCGCGGCGGGACCCTGTGACTCTTTAACTTATTTAGCAATTAAGTTTACGATAGTACATTATCGTTAACTTGAAAATAAAATAGCATATAGATTTCATTGTTCTATTTTCTCCGTGGCCGCTGCTTCTCCCAATATGTTGAAAATCAATTCCAAATCATTTTTTGCGGTCCGCCAGCAGTGGCGATCTCAAGCATAAGGGGTGATACAAATTATACCCCTCCTTGAGACATCAACTTTGAAAACTCGCGCTGATGCAACCGGAATCCCGAGACCGTTCGATCCGATCGAGAAAATGCTTCTTGAGTTTCCGGTGAAAAAAGAGCTATAAAGTAAGTTATATCTCTCTTTAGGCCTTAACAATTTTATAATTTTATGGGCACACATAGCGCTCCCCTGAAACGTGAGCGTCAAATAAACCAACAAAACGGCAAAAAATGATATGAATGAGTTAATTCTTATTGTTTAAATTAACGACAACCGAATCGACAACCCGATTCGGAATGTTTTACCGCATCGTATAGTGGTTGTCTCTTGCTTTGCCTTCACGCTTTAACGATGTCAAGTTTAATCATTTTAATGATTCGCTTTTTATTCATGACCCCTTTATTTGAGCATGGGATTTTTTGAGCCGGGCGGAAGAAAGTTTTCGCCGGTGACAACTTTCTTGCCGGTTTTCGTTTCCAATTCCAATCGGGCTTTTTTGGCAATGCCGCCGCCTTTTTTACATGCCTTTTCATTTTCCGGCATTCCGGTCGCGTTTACACTTTCCGCGATTTGTCTGGAGGAAAGCTCGGCCAGGGCCGTAAAAATGAGCTCTGCTTCGCTCATATGATCTCTAAGGTTTTGTGTCTTTAGCGCCTTAATCTTTTTATGTTTTTTAACCGAGACCCCCGACCATTCCCGGTGAATGATATTGGTGAGAATGGCATATTCGTCTTCTTTTTTTATCTCGTGATTTTTCCAGTAATCAGTCAGTTTATTGCGGGTTTCCTGCCCCATCATGCGCTGCTGAATCCATTTCTCGCTTCGGCCGTGCTGCTGCCAATACTCCCGCGCCCGATCCAAAGAGCGGGCCGGATCGGACATGTCCTGCAAACGTTCATAACCGACTTTGGCAAGCCAGCGTTTGAAAGGTTCCGCTTTGGGAGACGGAATGGATTGGATAATGCGCAAAAGCCCCTCGACATTCGCCGTGTCCGTTAAACGCATTTTTCCATCGGGTGCCGGCATTTTCAACTGTCGACAAATTGTCGACAGTTCAAGCCCGTCTTCACTTTTGACCCGAATTTTCATCTTGAACCAATAATCACGGGCATTCACACTATCGGTCAATGCTCCGACAACATCTATAACCGAGAAATACCAGGTTTCGGTTTTTTCGTCATAATGGCGGC
>RPPU01000508.1 GCA_003819975.1 Desulfobacteraceae bacterium | reverse complement strand
CCCTTGGTCGTAAAAAAGGGATCGAAGATCCTTTCCAATATGCTTTCATCCATGCCTACGCCCGTATCGCGGATCCGAATCATGACATAGTCGCCGGCTTTAATTTTATACCCTCGCCCCGTTATTTCTTTATCCGTAACGTTTTTTGTCTCCAAAAACAAGTCCCCGCCCGCGGCCATGGCATCGGCGGCATTGATGAAAAGGTTCAGCAACACCTGTTCGATTTGGCCCTGATCCGCCAAGGTATTTCGGAGATGATCGTCCAGTTCGAGATAAATCTTAATTTCCTTCCGGGTCATGCCGAAGGTCTCGGCCGTTTCCTTAGCGATCCGGTTCACATTCAGAGGTTTGACTTCGTACCGTCCTTCCCGGGCATAGCCCAGAAGCTGTCCGGTCAGTTTCGCGCCGGATTGCACGATGTTTTCGATATTTTTCAGCATCCGGAAATGCGGATGTTCTTTTTCCATCTCCAGGAGCATTAAAGAAGCGTTCCCTTGAATGCCCATCAGAAGGTTGTTGAAATTATGCGCAATACCGCCGGCCAACGTTCCAACCGCTTCCAGTTTTTGCATTTGCTGTAATTGCGCTTCCGTTCTTTTCCGGTCACTGATATCGGTAAATACGGCCAGCGTTCCGGTAAAAGAACCGTTTTTTAAAATAGGCTTCCCGCTGACCATCACTTGAATTTGGTTTCCGTCTTTCCGGGTGAGTTGGACCTCATAATGATCGGATTCGCCCTGGGCCCTTCTCCGGTCGGCCGACTCGATGATGTCCCGCTGATCGGGCCGGACCACCATCGACCAATGCTTTCCCAATAATTCCTCGGCTTGGTATCCCAATAGTTGCGCGGCCGCGGGATTGATGAAAATAAAACGGCCTGGCCGATCTTCAATAATAATGCCTTCCATCATGCTTTGCACGATGTCCTCATTGAATTCCTTTAAGCGCTTTACTTCTTCTTCCGCCGATTTTCGCTTCAATAGATCGGTATGGGCTTCGCGATAAAGCAAAACAACCGAGAGCACGATCACCAGACAGAGCGCCAAAATAATGACCCCGGTATTGCGCAACAGCGGATGGGAGGCCTGACGGATAATATCGTCCCGGGGCGTTAGATGAATGATTTCCCATCCGAGCACCTGGTCAACTTCCAGTTTGTGCATATAATAGGGACGCCCCGCGGCATCGATTGCCCGATGAGTATACTGTTCGTCCAAACGGATCCAATCTTCGGGGCTTTCCGAAATCGCGGTTTCATGAACCCGATCAGGAGCCGCCGGCGATGTAACCGGTTTAAAACTGCGATAAAGCCATGCTTTCCTATTGGAGGCCAGGACCAACCCGCTTTTATCGCGCAGCGCCCAGATATGCGGATTAGGCTCCTGAAAGAAATTTTCAATGGAAGAGACGGAGGTCTTGATGACCATGACGGCGATAGCGCGTTTGCCGAACATAATCGGATACGCATAATAAATTTCTCTCTGCTGCGCCTTTGCGCCTAAAATCATCTGCAGCGCCGGTTCTCCCCGGATGGCTTTCTTGAAATAGGTCTTGGCGGCGTAATTCCTGCCGATGAGCGTGGAACTCCGATTGTAATCGCTGGAAGCAATAATGAGGCCTTTGGAATTGATTATACAGCACAGATCCGTTTTGAGGGCTTGACTGAAGTGGTCTAAAATACGATTGATTGCCGTCAAGGTGGTGGGATCGGGCGCTTTGACAACGGCCCTAAATTCCGGAAGACCGGCTAATGCTTTCACCGCTTTTAAATTCTCGAAAAGGATCATCGAAATTTGATTTTTGATATGCTCGGCATTCAGCAGGCTTTGCCGTTCCGCTTCTTTGAAAATGGATTCTCGGATTTTCGAGTAATATAAATACCCGCCCATGGATGCGGATAAAACAACCAATAAGGATAGAGCTAATAGAATGGTGCGTAATTTCATAGAAACAGGTCCACCACGTTCCGGGTTCACGGTTCACGGTTCACGATTTTAAAACAAAGATAGAATGTTTACAAATAGATGTATTCCAAAATCAGAGTTCTAAAACCGTGAACGGTGAACATGGAACCTGGAACCTATTTATATACCTTTTTCTTTTTTAACCACCCGAATGCTTTCAATCCGGGTTTGCGGATATTGTCCCTCGGCGTCTTTTTCCAGGTATTTGACCATATCCCAGACGGTATTTAGGGCCAGGCTGACCCCGACCAATGCTTCCATCTCCACTCCGGTGCGGGCTTGCGCCGCGACCAGGCAATGCACTTTAATATGGTTGTCATGGACTTCAAAAGTGACCTGAACCGTATCCAACGCAATCTGATGACAATGCGGGATTAGAATATGGGTCTGCTTGGCCGCGTTCATGGCCGCCACTTCTGCCACCGGCAGCGGATTGCCTTTTCTGATCCGACCCGCTTTGATTTCCTGGATGGTTTTTTCCGCCAGGCGAATAATTCCTTCCGCTTCTGCCCGGCGTTTCACAATCGGTTTTTCCGTTACATCAATCATTCCCATAAAAACACCTCGTATTGAATAGTAAGAATATAAATAGTAGCCAGAATTCAGAATCCAGAAGCCAGAATCGGCTTAGGCGAGCCTTCATAATATCCCATGAATTATAAACATCCTCAACCTCCCGATCGTTCCTAATCCCATCTTCTATATTCTGACTTCTGACTACTGACTTCTTTTCTTTCTACATTTCCTTTTTCGTGACCGCCTCGCTTTTGATCCGGTCCACCAATTGAGTCAGAGCCGGAAAAACATGCTCGCGGATATCGCCGGCGACAGCCACGGCCAATATCTCATCGCCGACTTTTAAGCGGCCTTCAGCCGTTTCGATCAAGATATCGACAATCCCGGGCATCTGCTTGGTTTCATCCAAAACCCGGTTCAACGTTTCCGGATTGTAGCGCACTTCGATCTCGGTCACTTTGCCCCCTTTGCGTGAATGGCCGCGCACGATCCCCAAGTGGCAGGCGATCATGCCGATTTTCGCGCAATCCTTATCTGTTTTCAACTGTTTAATCATTCGATTGAGATCCATTTTCCTCCTCTGTATTTTTATCTTGGTCCAAATTAAATAAGGTTCTGGTTAGATCCAAAAATACATCTTGGGTCGGCCGTTCGGCTTTTCGCTTTAATAGTAAAATCGGATCATTTAAAATTTTTTCCGCAATGGAAAGGGTCAGCGTTTTGACCGCCTGCAATTGTTCGGGTAAAAGGGTTCCTAAATGCATAAGACTTTTCTGAAGTTCCGTTTCCCTGATTTTCTCGGCTTTTTGTTTTAAATCGATAATCGTGGGCACCACTTCCAAGGTTTGCAACCAATGGCTGAAGCGAATCGTTTCTTCATCCACAATACGCTCGGCCTTGACCGCTTCGGACCGGCGCTGCTCCATGTTGACCGATACCACTCCTTTTAAATCGTCGATATCGTAGAGATAAACGTTTTCAATTTCATTTACGCCCGGTTCCACATTGCGCGGAACCGCGATATCGATAAAAAACAAGGGGCGGTTGCGGCGCCGGCGCATAAACCCTTTCAATAATTCGCGGGTAATGACATAATCAGGCGCCGCGGTGGAAGCGATCACAATATCGTCTTCTAAAATTCTTACGCCGATCTCTTCGAAAGAAAAGGCTTTTCCGCCGAAAAAATCGGCCAATTGCACGGCCTTTTCAAACGTACGGTTGGCCACCGCCAGGGAGCGGACGCCCAGATTGAGCAGGTGCCGGG
>RPPU01000507.1 GCA_003819975.1 Desulfobacteraceae bacterium | reverse complement strand
GAGCCGCTGGCCCGCCTGCAATACGTCTCCTGCGCCGACCCGCAAACCCTGCAGGAGATCGAGGGCGCTGTTTCGGGCCGCGCCCTGCTCTCGATGGCGGTCTACCTCGGCAAGACCCGCCTGATTGACAACCTGGTCGTGGAACCTTAGAATCATCTCTCCAGGTTATCCTTTACCTATCCCGTCCATGCGAGGTGGATATGTTCGAACGAATCTTAACTGGCAGCCGCTACTCGATCATCATTGCTGTAGTAGGATCTTTGATTGCTTCCCTGGTCCTCTTGCTCTACGGCGGGCTGGAGATAATTTATCTCCTCGCCGAGTCGTTGACTGAACTCAGCGTCGATGGAACAATAGAGAAATCACTAATCCTGACATTTATCGAAGTCATCGATCTTTTCCTTCTGGCGGCTGTGTTTTACATAATCTCCGTGGGGCTGTATGAGCTCTTCATAAACGATCGAGTCGACCTACCAGCCTGGTTAAGAATCCATGACTTCGAAGGTCTGAAAGGTAAACTGATCAGCATCCTGGTCGTCGTTCTGAGTGTGATCTTCTTGGGACAAGCGGCAAATTGGGATAAGCGCCTAGACTTGCTTGGCTTTGGTGCGGCTGTCGCCCTGGTCATCGCTGCCCTGGCTTATTTCCTGGGTCCCAAAAGTAAGAAAAATACCCCGGTATCCACCACGCCGGACATTGAAGAGTAACCAAGGAGCTCCTATGCTGCTCGCCATCGATATCGGCAATACCAACATCGTTTTGGGCCTGACGGACAAGGAAAAAGTACTGCACCATTGGCGTTTGCGCACCGAGCGCGACGTAACGGCCGATGAACTGGGCATCCTGGTGGATAATCTTTTCAGGATCGACGGAATCGATAAGAGCCGGGTCCGGGATATCATTATCGCCAGCGTGGTCCCGCCGCTCCAGCACCCTATGGAAGTCTTCAGCCAGCGTTATTTCAACATCAAACCCATGATCGTGGGTCCGGGTCTGAAGACCGGCATGCCGATTCTTTATCCCAACCCCAAAGAAGTCGGCGCGGACCGGATCGTCAATGCCGTGGCCGCCTTTGAAAAATACCGCGGCAGCCTGGTGGTGGTCGATTTCGGGACTGCGACGACTTTCGATTGCGTCAACCAGGACGGCGCCTGGATCGGCGGAGCCATCACGCCCGGTATCGTGATCTCCTGCGAAGCTCTTTTTCAAATGACTTCCAAACTGCCGCGCGTCGAGATCTTCGCCAAGCCGAAAAACGTGATTGCCAAAGACACCATCAGCGCCATGAACGTGGGGATTATCTACGGTTATGCCGGGTTGGTGGACGGCATTGTCAAACGCATTAAAAAAGAGATGGGGACCGATCCCAAGATCATCGCCACGGGCGGGTTGGCGCCGTTGATCTATGAGGAATCGGAAACCATTGACCTATGGGAAGAGTTTTTGACCCTGGAGGGCCTCATGATCATCTTCAAGAGGAACCGTGAGCATTAAACCGCAAGCCCTGGCTAAAGGCGACCTGATCGGCGTCCTTGCCGCGGCCGGGCCGGTGGTCCCGGAAGAAATAGAGCCGGGCAAGGCCCTGTTGGAATCCAGGGGCTTCCGGGTGCACGCTTCTCCTTTGCTTTATGAAAAGAACGGGTATCTGGCCGGAGCAGACGACTTGCGCCGGTCGGAATTGGAGCGGATGTTTCTTGACGATGAAATCAAAGCCGTTATTTGCGCCCGGGGCGGATACGGTACTTTGCGGCTGCTGGAGCGGCTTGATTTTGAAGTCATTCGCCGACACCCCAAAATTTTCATGGGGTTCAGCGATATCACGGTCCTTTTATGGGCTTTTTATCATAAAGCCGGATTGGTCACTTTTCACGGGCCCATGGTGAAGAGTTTGGGCGCGGAACAGGCTTCCAATCTGGACTCTTTTGAAAATCTGATGACCGCGCAAAGTCCTTTACTATTGGAATTGGATCAGGGTACGGTTATCCGGTCGGGGCGGGCGAGCGGTACGCTCTTGGGCGGCAATCTCAGTTTGATTGCGCACATGATCGGGACCGGTTTTATGCCTTCCTTAAAAGGCGTGGTGCTTTTTCTGGAAGATACGGGCGAAGCATTATACCGAATCGACCGCTACTTGACGCATCTCCGGCTGAGCGGTCTTCTGGACCATTTGGCCGGAATCATTCTGGGCCGCTTCGAGGGTTGCGAAGAAGTGGAGCAGTTGCCCGATCTGTTCGCGGAGCGCTTGTCCGGGCTGGGCATCCCGGTTTGCAGCGGTTTACCGGTCGGCCATGGGGCCGAGAATTTGGCTCTGCCGCTGGGCGTCCGGGCCACGCTGGATACGGAACGGATGACCCTGACGCTGGAGGAACCCTGGGTGACGAGACCTTAAAATGAGAATATCGAATATCGAAAATAAAAGGGGTCAAGGGTTCAAGGGGCCGAGGGGTCAAGGGTTGAAAAAAAGAGAATATCGAACGCTGAATGAAGAGTACCGTTGCGGCAGCCAGGGCAGAAGCCCTCGGGTGACGTGTTCGCGTATTCCAGAGAATATAAATTGGATTGAATGATAACTTTTAAAAGTGACAACTTTAAATTAGGGCATGACCGGCAGTAGGGGCGACCGGCTGGTCGCCCCTACCCAGATGATCGATCTCATGAATGTTGAAAAAGGATCAGCGATGTTGACCGCCACCAGAAAAATGGGCAGCTTCGGCCTCAAAAAAGAACTCCGCCTGGGTCGCATGGGCATTTTTTTAGGGAAATCCTTTTTCTATCTGCTGACGCCGCCGTTGAAATGGAGGCTCTTGCTGAAGCAGATCGATTTTGTGGGCTATCAATCGTTGCCGATCATTTTTTTGACCGGCGCGTTTACCGGCATGGTTCTGGCTTTTCAAGGGTTTTTGTCGCTCAGTCGCGTCGGGTCGGAAGCATTTTTGGGTCCCCTGGTCGGGGTCGCTTTGATCACGGAAATGGGCCCCGTGATTTCGGCCCTGATGGTCACCGGCCGGGCCGGTTCCTCGATCACGGCCGAGATCGGTATTATGCGCAACAGCGAACAGATCGATGCCATCAAACTCATGGGACTCAATCCTTTTCGTTATCTGGTGGCGCCCAATCTGTTGGCCATGATCCTCTGCTTGCCTTTGCTTGCAGCTATTTTCGACGTGGTCGGTATTTACGGCGGTTATCTGATCGGGGGTAAGCTTTTAGGATTAAGCAGCGGCACCTATTTTGGTGAAATGGCGGCTCAGGTGGATTACAAGGATATTCTAAATGGACTTTTCAAATCCCTGAATTTCGGCATCATTATCGCCTGGATCTGTTGTTTTAAAGGTTATTATACGGGAATTTTCACCGGCCAGGGCGCCAAAGGGGTCAGTCAATCCACGACCCAGGCCGTGGTCATGGCTTGTGTTTTGATTTTGGTTTGGGATTATTTCCTGACCTCGATCCGGCTTTTCAGTTAAAAATTTCAGGATGAAATTTTTTATATGATCGAAGTTGAAGCGCTTTACAAATCTTTTGACGGGGTTCAAGTCCTCAAAGGGGTCTCCTTTAAAGTCGCCCAGGGAGAGGTGACGGCCCTGATCGGACGCAGCGGTGACGGCAAGAGCGTGCTTTTGAAACATCTGGCCGGTTTATTGAACCCGGATCGAGGCCGGGTCTTGCTCGACCGTCAAGATATCGGTTCGCTGCGGGGCCGGGCTTTGCAGCAAATGCGGGCCCGGCTGGGTTTTCTTTTTCAGGGCGGCGCGCT
>RPPU01000506.1 GCA_003819975.1 Desulfobacteraceae bacterium | reverse complement strand
CTTTAGCCTTCAGCCTAAACACCTTTCCAGAGGAGCCTTGCCATGAAAAAACATTACGCCTGGGTTATCGCCTTCACCGGAACATTGGTTTTACTTCTTTCGCACGGTTTCGGCCGTATGTCCTATTCCGTGATCCTGCCGCCCATGAAAGAGGGTCTTACCCTAACCTACACCCAGGTGGGCATGATCGGCAGCGGTAATTTTTTCGGCTATCTCTTCCTGGCGGTTGTCGGCGGTTTCCTGGCCGCCCGCTTCGGAACCCGCCGGGTCATCTTTGTGTCGCTCCTGGTCATGGGGATCAGTTTGTTTTTGACCGGCCTCTCCCACTCTTTCCTCTTTGCTTTTTTCACGCGCCTCATCACCGGTATAGGCAACGCCGGCAGCTATATACCCATGATGGCCCTGCCGGCGGCCTGGTTTGTGGCTCAAAAGAGAGGGCTGGCTATCGGAGTCGTCACATTGGGCACCGGCATCGGTCTTTCCATTACCGGCTTGGTACTGCCTTATTTTATTTCCCTCTACGGCGGGGACGGCTGGCGTTATGCCTGGTATTTGCTCGGCGTATGTGTGTTTCTTGGCGCGTTTATCTGCTATGCTTTTCTGCGCGATAACCCCCGGGAAAAGGGACTCGGCATGTATGGCGGCGAAGAAGAACAAAAAGGCGGACCCAAGATCACCCTCTTTTCAGCCTGGAAAGACGTGATCAACGAAAAAGAAATCTGGAAACTGGGCCCGGTCTATTTAATGTACGGTTTTTCCTATATTATTTATCTCACTTTTTTCATCGCTTATCTGACCAAAGAGATCGGACTGACGCCCAAAACAGCCGGCCTGGTTTTTACCGTGCTCGGGATTTGCAGTATTTTCTGCGGCGTGATCTGGGGCGGCATTTCGGACCGTATCGGCAGAAGATACGGCGCTATGTTCGCTTATTTCACCTTATGCATTTCTTATCTGATCTTCACTTTTTGGAAAGATCCGATTGGTTTTTATATTTCCGCCGTTATATTCGGCCTGACCGCCTTTTCCATTCCGGTCATCATGGCGGCCGCGGCCGGAGATGCCGTGGGCGGCCGTTTGGCGCCGGCCGGGCTTGGTTTTATCACAATTTTTTTCGGTATCGGTCAGTTTTTTGCGCCAACTGTCGCGGGTTGGTTGAAAGATACAACCGGGACTTTCAAATATGCTTTCCTTTTATCGGCCCTGGCTTCGCTGATCGGCGGATTTGGATCGTTGATCCTGAAGAGAAAAACCGAATAAATAGTACGCATGCTGAAATGAATTCAACGCTTTATCATCCTGCGGATTTCCATTCCGGCGCTCCGGCCGGAAAGACATTTTTTTTAACCCCCGTTTTTCGGGATTAAAAAAAATCAGGGAATGGTAGCCTTATAAATATGCGCCCGGCCCTGAATCCGATAACGCCCCACTTCGGCCGGGATCACCACCGCCCTACCGCGGGACAAGAAGATCGCGGTCCGGTTTGCGCCGGTCGTGATCCTAGCATCACCCCGCAGGCAGATCAGAAGCGCTACCCGATTTTCAGTATAACCGACAAAGGGTCGCTCGGACTGCACCTGAATGGCGGATAGTTGAAATTCTTCAGCCGGAGTAGAGTAAATCTTCTCCCGTGTTTTCCCGGCTTTCGGACGCAGAACCTGAATCGGCCGGCCGGCAAAAGAAACGATTTTTAAAAGTTCCGAAGCGTCAACATGTTTGGGCGTCAATCCGCCGCGCAGGGAATTATCCGAATTCGCCATCAATTCAACGGCATTCCCTTTTAAATAAGCATGGAGTTCGCCGGGCGCCACATAGACCGCCTCACCGGCCTTCAGGTGCACTAGATTCAGAAATAAAGGAGCCACGGCCATGATATCATCCGGATACATCCGGGCCAATTTCATAACCCATTGTGCAGTCCGCTCCCGATCTTTTAAAGATGCGGCTTGCACAACCGCTTTATGAACCAGAGCCCTTTGCTGCTCCTTTTCCAGATGGATCAGATACTTAAAAAAAGATCGCCGCGCCCGGGGTTCCGATCTTGAATGCTCCGACCCGAATTCCTTTGCCAATTTTTTAAATCCGTATTTTTTCAATAAACCGATTGTTTCAGACCAAGGCCGGAACCCGATCAAGGTCCAGAAAGACCCCAGGCTGCATATGATCTCCGGCTTGTGATGGTCGTCCGGATAATTGCGCTCCCGGTCCTCAAGGCCAATCTTTAATTTATTTTCCCGGGCATAGCCTTGCCGGGCCTGTTTCTGATTCGGATGCGCCTGGATGGATAACGGTTGACCCACTGCAAGGATTTTAAATAAAAAAGGCAGGCGACCGACAAATCCTTCCTGCACTTCCTTACCCAAAATCCTCTGGGGGGCTTTCTGAATAAGCTCTATTAATGAAATTTCCTTTTTTCCGGGACCGCTAACGACCCTGGAACAAGCTTTGGGATGCGCGCCCATCCAGATTTCAGCCATGGGCTGGATCCTAGATCCGGATAATCCGATCAATTTGGGGATAAAAGTCTTGGAACCCCAGCGATAATTCAGAATCGGATTTTTTAGAGTGGCGATACGCTTCAAATCAGCCTCGGATCATTCTTATTTTTCTTGATTATCTATGGACATTTTCGCCGTTTATAGCTTGTAAAAACCTCTTATTGCCATATATTCTATGTTATATTATACTGATGCTCACTTGGGAAGAGCAAACTAAGTCCGGTCATAAACCTTTACAATTATTGAAATTTTTAAACTTTCAGGAGCGTTTATGTTTACATTAGCATCTGAAGAGACCTATCAAGATGGTCAAATCATCGTCAAAGAGGGCAACCCCGGAGATTGGGTTTATGTTATTCTCTCCGGCAATGTGGAAATCTCCAAAGATGTCAGCGGCAAAAAGGTTGTCGTTGAACTTTTAAAACAAGGCGAAATCTTTGGAGAGCTGGGCTTCCTGGGCGGTACCAAGCGCACCGCCACAGCGCGGGCCGTGGGCACCACCCAGATCGGCCTGGTTGATAAAGTCTCTTTAGACGCGGAATACAACAAACTCTCCTCGGAATTCCGATCTATCCTGCTTTCCATTGTGGAACGTTTTGGCAAAATGGTCGATAAAATGTCCCAATCGCCCTTTCGAATGGAGTCTCGTCAACAAAAAGCGGTTGCCTTGACTTATAAGGACCGCAACTCCTTTTCTAAAGCTTATTCCAGCAATATCAGCGGCGGCGGATTATTTGTTAAAACCGAAAACCCCTTGACGCAAGGCGAAAGATTCCTGCTTCATCTAAATCTTCCCGGTCAAACCGAACCCATAAAAATAGACTGTGAAGTAGCCTGGGTCAGAAAAAAAATCCCCGGTGACGATAAAACTCCGGCCGGCATGGGCATTAAATTTCTGGATATGGGGCCTAAAGAACGTACCATCCTGGTGCGCTATATTCAGGACATTGCCAATTCCTAACCCGGACAGGCCCGCATAGCCTAAGGTTTCTTCCTTTGTCAAAGTGCTGCGATAGGATAAGACGGCATGGCAGACTGGACCCCAAATGGCGCCCAGAGGAAGGTCTCTTTTAAATTTTACCCGCCTATCGCATCTGAAACAGGCGGTAAATAAAAAAGGTTAAATAGTTGAAATTCTATCGACAATATTTTGTCGATATGCGAATTATCGGTTTTTAAATATAAAAAATAACATTAGAAAAGGAGGTTTAAAGAAATGGAACGAGAAAGTCCCCTAAAAGGAAAAACCATCCTGGTGGTTGACGACGAACCCGATAT
>RPPU01000505.1 GCA_003819975.1 Desulfobacteraceae bacterium | reverse complement strand
TTAATGAAGGGATCTGAAAATAACCATGCGAATTGCCCTATGCCAAATTAACCCGATCATAGGCGATTTTGACTATAATATCGCCCTGATTAAAGAAGCCGGCGCTCAAGCCCGAAAACAGGAGTGCGACCTGGCGGTTTTTCCCGAACTCTCCCTATTGGGCTATCCGCCCAAGGACCTTCTGGAACGGCCCGCCTTTATTGCAGAAAACCTGGACCGGTTAAAACGCCTGGCCGCGGAATGGGAAGGGATCGCCCTTCTGTGCGGATATGTGGATCTGAACCCCCTAAAAACCGGCAAACCGCTGATCAACAGTGTGGCCCTGATCCGGGACAAGCAGATTATTCAAAAAGGCGGCAAAAGACTCTTGCCCACCTATGATGTCTTTGATGAGGCCCGCTATTTTGAACCGGCTGCCGCCAGCCTGCTTTTTGAACTTCAGGGGTTGCGGATCGGCGTCACGATTTGCGAAGATATCTGGAACGTAGGCGACATTGAAGACCTGCCCCATTACCCGATAGATCCGGTTAAAACCTTAAGCGAGCGCGGCATGGATCTTTTGATCAATATCTCCGGTTCGCCTTTCACCCTGCACAAAAACAACCTGCGTCGGGCCATCTTAGCCAAACTCTCCGCTCTTTATCGGGTGCCGGTGTTGTTTTGCAATCAAGTCGGCGGCAATGACGATCTGCTCTTTGACGGCGCCACCATGGTGATGGATGCCCGGGGCAACCGGATCCTGCAAGCCAAAGAATTCGAACCGGATTTGCTTGTTTGGGACAGCGAAAAAACCTATCCCGTCCCGGCCGACCCGACCATCCCGGAAGAAGAATCCGTTCTAAAAGCCCTGGTCATGGGCACGCGCGATTATGCTTTAAAATGCGGTTTTAAAAAGGCGCTGGTCGGGCTGAGCGGCGGAATCGATTCTTCATTGGTGGCGGTGATCGCCCAGAAAGCCCTTGGGGCTGAAAACGTATTGGGCGTCGGCATGCCTTCGCCTTATACGGCTTTTATGAGCCGGGAAGACGCCCGGACTCTGACCCAAAACATAGGCATCGCTTTTGAAGAAATTCCCATCACCCAAATATATAAAAGTTTTCAAAAGGAACTTGCCAAGGTGTTTAAAGACCGGCCCGCCGATGTGACCGAAGAAAATCTGCAGGCCCGCATCCGCGGTAATTTGTTGATGGCTTTATCCAATAAATTCGGCTATCTGCTCCTGACCACCGGCAATAAATCGGAACTGGCCGTGGGCTATTGCACCCTTTACGGCGATATGTGCGGCGGCCTGGCCGTCATCGCCGATCTGCCCAAGACCCTTTGCTACCGTTTGGCCCGCTATCTCAACAAAGACAATGAGATCATTCCGGAGCGGGTGCTTATTCGGCCGCCGACCGCCGAACTGCGGGCCGATCAAACCGATCAGGATACGCTTCCGCCCTATGATATTCTGGATCGGATCATTGAAGCGGCCGTGGTGCATAATCAAAGTACGGCTGAAATTATTCAACAGGGATTTGAACCCGAAGTGGTCCGCGATGTCCTGCACCGCCTGTATGCCAATGAGTATAAACGCCGTCAGGCCCCGCCCGGCCTGAAGATCACGACCAAAGCC
This sequence comes from Desulfobacteraceae bacterium, assembly GCA_003819975.1. The sequence continues at coordinate 2,167 of RPPU01000505.1, read as the reverse complement.
TTTGGCTACGGCCGGCGCTATCCCCTGGCCAAGGGCCGGCAGGTGTTCTAAAACAGGTGCATAAGACGATAGGTGTTTGGGCGATAGAGAAACCATGAATATCGAATATTGAAAAAGAAATGTGCGGACCTTCAGTATTCGGTGTTCAAAATTCGATATTCGATATTCTCGATTTATTAATCGTCTCATAATAATAGACACATTACTATCGCAATGAGGCTTCAGCAGCTCTTTTTCAGACGGCAACTTCCTAAAGCGAAGGTTGCAATCGCTGCCGCTACGAATGCTTTGACACGCCCCGCTCCTGTCCGCTTCCGGACGATATACAGGCTGTCTATGAATCGTTAATGCGCGCGGATCGGTTGATCTGCGCTGTTCCGACCTACGGCGGTCATGCCAACGGCCTTTATCGCTCTTTTCTGGAAAGAATGCAGATGATGGGCTCTGAATTTCAGAAAACCCATTTCCTTTGTAAAACCAAAGCCCTGATCATCATCGGCAATCCCCAAGCCGGCGGCGATCAAACTTTACGGGAAATATTCGCCGACTTTCAAAACCAAATCTCACAACCCGAAAAACTATTGTTATCAGCCCAAGCATTCGACAAAAGAGCCCTAAACGGCGATCTGATCGATGTTTCCGCCGTCAAAACCCGCTTGGATTCTTTGATAACCAAACTATTTTCATAAAACCACTTCCATTTCATTCGTGTTTATTCGCGTTCATTGGCGGTTTCAACAAGCCGGCAATGGCATTATTATTGCAGATTTTTACAATGGTTCGGAATGGGTACGGCCGCAAGGCCATTCTAAATAACAGTTTTATGCAGGTAATTGTTTGAACGCAAAACCGCAAACCCGGATGATCAGCGTGACCGGCGGCAAAGGCGGAGTGGGCAAGACTTTTTTAAGCATCAATCTGGCTCTGCAACTGGCCCGGCAAGGCTTTAAAACATGTTTGTTCGATGCCGATTTGGGCCTATCCAACATCGATGTGATGCTCGGCTTGAACCCGGCCCATACCCTCGCGGATGTGTTCGACGGCCAAAAATCCTTGCCTGAAATTTTAATCAGGAATTATCAGGGCATCGACATTATTCCGGGCGGATCCGGCGTCGAACGGCTGACCCATTTGCCGGACAACTCCCTGCGTTCCTTGACGAATGCTTTTGCGGAACTGGACCCTTATGACTTCATCCTCTTCGATACGGCTGCCGGCATTTCGCGAAACGTCATCTCCTTCTGCCTGGCCGGCCAGGAATTGATTGTCGTCATTACGCCCGAACCGACGTCCATCACCGATGCATATGCCTTGCTCAAAGTTTTGCTGCAAAACGGCTTGCAAGCCGAAATCATGGTGGTTTTCAATCAAATTAAAAAAGTCGCCACCGCCAAAAAAGCGTACCGGCTTTTCAATGATGCGGTTTTAAAGCACCTTCGGATTAAAATCAAATCCCCTGGATTCGTTTTTCAGGATGCCCATGTATCGGAAGCGGTCCGGATTCAGCAGCCGTTTTTATCGGTTTTTCCCGACTCGAAAGCAGCCGCTTGCATCAAACAAATCGCGGCCAATCTGGTTCAAACGGATCAAAACGCGGCAGCGCAGGTCGACCCCGGCGTTTTCTGGAAAAAATATCTGGATTCCATACAAAAAAAAGATTCGCTCTTTGACCCGGCCCCAAAGGTGCAAGCTCCGGAGGAGCATACCGATCTTTTCGATGAGACCCGGGACATCTCTTTATACGGGATGCAGCCTGCGCCTGAAGAAACCGCTCCCCGCGCTAGGCAGATTGCGGCTACTCCGCCCCCGACGTCCTTTCCGGATGCAGCCGTCGCCCCCATAAAGCCCGAACCGAATTTGCCGACACCTTACCCGGCCCCAATCGATCCGACCGGAGAGTTAATTCAGGCTATTCGCTCCGTAACCGAAGAACTCAAGCAGATTCGAAAAGTTCTGGAAAACAATTTAGGAAAACGGGATCTCTAAAAATCCCGGAACGGATTTTTTCATTTGGACAGAAACGTGACCACCGGGCTCCAGTCGTCCGGCGGCGGGTTGAGCAGCAGTTGGTGCGACCGCTCCAGGTAGATCCGTGAAGGCTCGTCGCGGGGATCGAGCGCCAGGGCTTGGGTAAAAGACCGGGCGGCTTCTTCCCAGGCTTTTTCGC
>RPPU01000504.1 GCA_003819975.1 Desulfobacteraceae bacterium | reverse complement strand
TTTTGCCATCAATAGCCAATCCCAAGGAGAGCAGCAGCGCAATAAAACCCAAAGGGGTGAAAATGAGCGGCATCCCGCCTGATTCGACAGCAGCGTTATTTTCGGCCATGCGGAAGTATTCAATAGCCTGCGCGGCTATCTTTTCCGTATCCACGCTGCGTCTCTTCTGGCCGATGCCATGCCCGGCAAAGAGGATGTCGGTGCCGCGCACCAGCTGTCCTCCCGCGCCGATGTTTAATTCGGTGTGCAAAGCCGCGTAGTTTGCTCCTCGAGAGTTGGCGTACTCCACTTTGGATATTGTTTTATTGACGCCGGCGCCGGCTAGGATTTCCGGATTATAAGATTTGATTCTGTCCATCATCTGTTGGCCCATGCGGATCATTTCCGCCTTTTCAAGCGAGACCAGTTCCGGATCAAAAATCTTTACCGGTTCGAGCGCTTGAGCCTCCGGGAGATCGAAATGGACCGGGCTGCCGAGCTCGGCTGTTTCGAGAGCGCGGTTTACCACCGCTTCGAGGTCCCGCGGATCGGTGGTGCTGGAGAGGCCTGCCTTTCCATTCACGATCACCTTGACGTCAATCTCGGTGCGCTGCGACGATTCGGCTGTCTTAAGCCGGTCGTTCTCGAAACTCACCTCGCTGATTTCCTGCGTCAGCATAACGATCTGGGCCGTCTGCGCTTTCCGTAAAGCATTTTCAATGATTTGTTGGATGCTCATTGCCGGCCTCCGACTATACAATTCTGAATGCGAATATGCGGTCCTCCCGCGCCCACCCGCAGCGGTTGTTGATCAAATTTCCCGCAACCACCGGGGCCATTGGGTTCCCAATCCAGGTCGTTTCCGATCCGATCGATGTTCGTCAGCGTATCGAAAACATTGCCGGTCAGTACCACATCGCGTACCAGTTCGGCGATCTGTCCCTTGCGGATCATGTAACCATAGGCAGCACTGAAAGTGAACATCTCCATTGCGGTTTGCCCGCCGATAGACTTGACGGCGTAGACCCCAAGCTCGATGTCCTTCAGCATATCTTCAAACGCCTCTGTCCCCTGATCAATGTACGTGTTGGTCATGCGGACGATCGGGGGGTGTTGAAAATGGACGGCCCGGGCATTCCCCGAAACCGGCTCGCCCATCTTGGCGGCAGTTTCGCGTGAATGCAAGCGGCCGACCAGAATGCCGTCTTTGATAAGATAATTCTTTCGCGTACGAACACCTTCGTAATCATAGCGGTGGGTCCCCAACCCGCCGGCTAAAGAGCCGTCATCAATGATATTCAGCCCATCTACACCAAAGCGCTTACCCAGCTGCATGATTTCCCGCAGACGGGGGTTCTCGTAAACAAAGTCGGATTCGCTCAGGTGCCCAAAAGCCTCGTGCGTGAACACGCCGCTCAGGTTCGGGTCAATGATAACGGTATATGTTCCGCCTTTAACCGGCGGAGCCGCCAGGAGATCGACAGCCTTCTGGGCAGCTTGCTTGGTTTTCTCGTGGAAGTTTTCAATGCTCTGGTAACCATCGATCCCTCCGCCCATTTCGCCTGCTGTTTGAACGATCTCTCCGCTCCGAGCGACTGCAGTGGTCATCAAATTGACATCGGGCACTTCTTCTTCAATATAAGTTCCCGCGGAATTGGCATACCAAAGGGTCTTGAAACTGTCGTTATAAAGCACGCGACTCGTCTGAATACTGGGATGGTGGCCGAGGATGATGCGGTTATATTCGTGTGCCAGGGCCTTTTTCTCAATCAGCGGTACCAGCCGAAAATCTTTGATCAGCTCCGCGCGGATCGTATCCACGATCGGTTCCACCGGAGCAAAATAGCTTTTCTCCCGGCCGACCAATCGGGCGGTTTCGCAAGCCTCCCGCACGCGCTTGGCTAGGTCATCCAGGTCATTAAAGGTGGCATAGCCCCACCCGCCCTTGTACAGGGCGCGGACAATTCCGCCGACCACCCGCGCGGAACCGATGCTGTCCAGATCCGGACCGCGAAAATGAACCCAGGTGTGGGTCTTGTCTTCAATGCGAATGTCGGCATATTCGACATCATGAACTTTCAAAGCCTCGGCCAAACGATTGCGCATAGCGACCTTTCTTTTCTATATGATAAAGGGATCAAGGGTTTATGCGATAAAATAAGGCTGGGATTATATCCTCCCTTGGCGCCGGATGCAAACCATCTTTTTACCGGGCTCGGGATTCGGCCGGGTTGTTGATTGTGACAAATGATTATTAAAATAATTCTAAAATGTCCTTGACAGGCGATAGCTGACAAATTATATTTTTCAGAAATATCTGATCAATCAGAATTTACGAATCGATTTCAAAAAGGAGACAATCGATGGTTAAAATCAAACAAACCCCAACCGGCTGTTCCTTGAGCGAATTGGCCTCTTGCTGCAAAGTGGAAGCGCTGATCGCCGTGGACGACCGCGGCCAGATGGTGCTGCCTAAAGATATCCGCGACCGGGCCAATATCAAGTCCGGCGACAAGCTGGCGCTGATTACTTGGGAAAAAGACGGCGCCATCTGCTGCCTCAACCTGATTAAAGCCGACGAACTGGGCGGCATGGTCAAAAACATTCTGGGTCCCATGATGACGGATTTGTCGCAGAGATAATAATTTACCACGGAACACACGGTATACACGGAAATAAAAGAAGAGCCTTTTAATCCGGCCCGGACGTCCTTAACCAAGACCATTTGATCGCATTCAACCGCCTAGTTATAAAATACATAGGAAAAAAGAAGTGACTTTAATATTTTTCCGTGTATTCCGTGTGTTCCGTGGTTATGCATTCTTTGTATTCCGTGGTTACAAACAGAAAGGAAAAAAATCATGATCGAAAACATCAGAAAAAAAGTACAGGAAAGATATGGTAAAATCGCCGCCGGAGCCGGCGCTACTTCATGTTGCGATCCCGCAAAATCGAGCTGCGGTTGTTCGCAACCGGTCAGCCAAATCTTAAGCCAAAGTGTCGGCTATTCGGACAACGAACTAAAATCCATTCCGCAAGAAGCCAATGTGGGGCTTGGCTGCGGCAACCCCCTGGCCTTGGCCTCGCTGCGCCAGGGCGAGACCGTGCTCGACCTTGGCTCGGGCGGCGGCATCGACTGCTTTCTCGCTTCCCAGCAAGTCGGCCCGCAAGGCCGGGTCATCGGCGTGGATATGACCCCCGATATGATCCACCTGGCCCGCGAAAACGCATCTAAAGGCCATTATACCAATGTCGAATTTCGTTTGGGCGAAATCGAGCATCTGCCGGTCGCCGACAATTCCATGGATGTAGCCATCTCCAACTGCGTCATCAACCTGTCCGTGGACAAGAGTCAGGTCTTTCGCGAGATCTTCCGCGTTTTAAAACCGGGCGGCCGCATGATGGTTTCCGATATCGTGCTAACCAAAGAACTGCCGGCCGAAGTGCAACAATCCGTGGCGGCCTATACCGGTTGTATTGGCGGCGCCTTGCAAAAAGACGATTATCTGAAGGCAATTGAAGCCGCCGGTTTTTCCGGAGTCAAAATCATGGCCGAAACCGGCGTGCCCGTCGACCTGTGGGCCGACGTTCCCATACCCAATGACCTCAGTGCCAAGGAAAAAATTTCCAAGGAGCAGATCAAAGAAGTCCTCGGCATGATCGTCAGCGCTAAGGTTTATGCGGAGAAAAAAGATGGAAAATAAACCCTAACGTTGCATTAAAAAGAATACGATTTCTCCTCGCTGCGCTCGTCGAAATGACGTCGGAGGTAATATCGTCCTCAGTTAATGAACAACATTGATCATGTCATTTCGACCGCAGGGAG
>RPPU01000503.1 GCA_003819975.1 Desulfobacteraceae bacterium | reverse complement strand
GCCGTTCGACCCATTGGTCCATCAATTGCCGGCGGTGAACCACGACCAGGGTGTTCACTCCACGCCGGGCGATGAGCCAGGCTCCGACAATGGTTTTTCCGAAGGCCGTGGTCGCGGCGAGAATACCCGTTTCATGCGCTTCCATGGCTTTTGCCGCCGGTATTTGCTCATCGCGGAGTTTCCCCTGGAAGAAAACCTTCAGCGGTGTTCCCGGGAAACGCTCGTCCCGAACCGAAGTTTTTATACCCAAGTCCCTGAATAGTTCCCGAACCTCCTCCAGGCATCCGCGGGGAAGCCCAATATGCCGCGCATAAATTTCGGCGCAGCCGATGATCCGATGAATTTCGAACGTTGACAAACGCATGGCTTGCGCCTTGTAGAACTCCGGATTCTGGAAGGCGGCGATTCGAACGAGCCGATTCGTCAGGCCCGGTCCGAGAGACGCCTTGGGAACATACGTTTGATCTCCGAGAATGATTTCGATTTCCGCCGGCAGCGGTTCCGTAAGGAGCGGGGTTTTCCTTTTACGTGAAGGGGGGATTGTCCAGGGGGTGTCATCATCTTCTTCGGTCGGAACCGGACGAACCCGAATAATTCCGCCTTTTTGCTCACCCTCACGAACGATCTCTTCCACGCGGGAGGGATAGATGCGACGAACTTCCGAAAGAAACGCCCATTGATCCGGAAAAGGAGAAAAACAGTCATCCAGAAAAACGCTGTTGTTTTGTTTGCGCGCTTCTCCCTGAAGAGGAAGGGCGATGAGATTGCCAAACCCACCTTGGGGAAGAGTGTCCTGGTTTGGGAAAAGCCTATCGTAGGAATCCAGGCCCATACCCGGATGATGCTCCATGGTTTCGGTTAAAAGAAGAGAACCGAGCTTTCTGGCCAATCCCGCCGAAATCGCCTGTTCGAAGAACATCCAAACATGGCCTCCCCGCCCCGAACGCGATCGTTCAAGGTAAGCGGGAAGGTCTCGCTCTCGGCAACTCTCCAGAAACGCGGTGACATCATCCTTCCAATGTTCCTTGTCAAAATCCAGGGCAAGAAAAAAGCAGGTTTCGTCCGTTAGAAGAGGGAAAACCCCCATGACAAAGGGAAGCTTTTTGGAATCCCGCCCGGAAAGATGCCACCCAACGGTTTCGTCCGTAACGGGGAGAAATTTGCGATTTTGACAGCGACCGCATTTCACCTTTTTTTTATCGCATAGGTCGCGATTCCATTCATTTGCACAAGCCGGCACATACCCGACCTTTCCCGTCTTTTGGCTTTCAAACCGTTTCGGGTAAACATCTTCCCTGCCTTTAAAAAGGCGTCTGAAGAGGAAGATCTTTTCTTCCGGGGTCGATGTGCGGTTGACAAGTTTAGCGGGCGAGCTTTCGATTGCGGATTGACAAAGGCTTTCACTCGCCGTTTTTTCATTCATTTGCGGTCCAGAGTTTTATTTTTCTTTACCTTTGTCCTGGTCATTGCCTTTTTACCGCCCATCCTGAGAAATCATTATGGCTGAATCTTCCGTGATCTTCGAAAATTTTGTCTTTTTCATCAAGTAAGTGCTCTCCGCAAAAGGGGCAGTGGAGTATTTCCAATGATGTTTCCCAGAGGATTTCCCCTTCCTCTTCAAGATAGGAATTTTCTTCAAGATCCTCTTCCGTTGCTTCACGGCGAATAATCAAACGCCAAGTCATGGCATTCCTCTCGACATTGTCCATCGCATAGAGGATTTGAACCCCGATTGAAGGCAATTTTTCACATTCATGCAGTCTCAAAGGTTTCTTCATGATGACTTCCTTTGCGAACTTTATCCAGCCCGGAAATTCCCTTTCCTAATCCGTCATTGATCGCTTGTTGGTCATTCGGCGCTCAAATGAAAAACGGAAGCGCGGCTCGCCGCCGTTTTATCGAAAAAATTATTGATCTTATGCCTTAGTCTGCCCTCTTAAACCATGAGCCTTATTTGGTCAAACTATTCAAGAGTTATTCGGGAATGTCCCGCAGCCACCCCATTGAATTCCTCCTTTTAAACTCTTGAAATTTTTGATTCCCTCAACATCCAAATCAAGATAGAAGATAATGCTGCCCATTCCCCTAATTTTTTTCTTGATTCGAAAGGTTAAAAAGGTCAAGCCTTGCAAATTTCTGAGGAAAGCTTTAACCTCGCATTGATAATATCCCTGCTGAATATAACCGACAACGCCAAACTCCCGAATGATCCCGGGAAGCGCAAAAATTTGCTCCAACTTCCAAAATAATTTTCCGATCATATTCTCCTCAGCCAACCGTGAAATTTCAAATCAATAAAAACATACAGATCAATGATTACAAGAAGCGACGGTATCAGACCTTATTTTCGAACGAATTGTCTTGTGATATTTCATGTTCCAAACTCTCTATCATACTCCTCATTTTTTGCATGCCCCTCTTATCCAGATCGAGATATTTGCAATTATAACTCAATCGCGTGGCTCTACTGATTTTAAAGGAAAAAAAATTAACACCATTCAGGTTTCTAAAAAAGGCATGTACCTTGCACTGATAGTATCCCTGCGTTATATTGCAAATGACGCCGCAGTCCCGAATGATTCCAGGAAGCGGAAAATATCGATTCAACTTTTGGGCAAGCTCTCTAAGCACATTCTCCTCCAAGCGCAGGATCATTTAAGATGAATGTTTTTGAACTATAGCTTTTGTCCTCATATTAAGCAACATATTATAAAAACATAAACGACTTTATGAATGCTCTGCCGAATTGATAACACAGCCATACCATACATCGCTCGATCTGCGCTTGCTGAGATAGTGCATGCCGAGCCACTCGTCATATCCGGCCGCCTGGAACAGTTTCAGCGAGGCTGTGTTCTCCGGTTCGATCAAACCCTTACGGCTGTCGTGCGTGACCGGGACCACGCCGATTAAATAGATGCTTTCATCTTTACTCCATTCCGGTCTTCATCGGATTTTTACATCGTCCCGAATTCTACGGGTTCATAAATTAAAATACCATTCTGAATATATTACTATCGTGTTTTTGCGCCTTATTGAGCCAAACAGCAGATGCGATACCGCCCATAAGCAATATCAAACCCACTAGAGATATAAACCATAATTGATGGCCTTTCAAGCCGGGTTCCAGAACATTAAGATCGGGATTATCCGCACGATAATATACTTTCACTACCTTACCTTTGGGATATCGGCTTACCACATCCTGAGCATAGGGATAACCTTGCCCCAATTTCGCAAAAGAGATTTTCTTTCCAATACGGCTTTGTTCAGCCACTGTAAACTGATAAAACACTTGTGGCGAATAGGTAACGCGCTTATGAAAACGAACCTGCCTTTCGTTTTCTTGAACGACAGAAGACTGAATCACTCCCTCTACCTGGGGCCATTCTGTGCTTGTGTTGGCCAAATAAATGTCGTGAATACCAAGATAAAGCGTTATAACTCCGCCGAGTATGAATAGGAGCGGCAAAATCCTTACATGGATAAACCGGGATATTGGCGACATTTGACTGAATCTCATTTTTCCTCCTCCTGGTCGAACGGGTCGGACGCGGGTCGAACGTTGTTGGCTACATTGACAGAATAAAGCCCTTACAAGTAAACATCAAAGAGATTAAGGCGGCCACTACTACTGTTTACTTTTTTATTGTTTGAAATAAAGCATGTTTCTAAATACTGCACTTAACAAGTCAACCTAGCCAACAACGTTATATATTAAAGTAGAAGCAGATAAAACTATTAAGAGTAGCATAATAAAAATTTACTTTATAGACTATGAAAATAAGAAACCTCCTGTTAAGTTGAAGTT
>RPPU01000502.1 GCA_003819975.1 Desulfobacteraceae bacterium | reverse complement strand
GGTTCATTTTCTTCTGGAAAACGGAGTGCTCTCCACCGGCATCAAATATCCGGTGGTACCCCGCGGAGACGAAGAAATCCGCTTCCAGGTCAACGGCAATCATACGGCCCTGGATATCGATACGGTCCTGGAGATATTGGATCGGTATAAAAAGAAAAAATAAGTCCTTCGGCGGACCATGCGCTTTTATAAAAAAATCATCCGGCCTTTGCCGGATGATTTTTTATCGGGCCATGGCCTTGAGCAATTTCTGCCGGGCGGTTGGGGCCGGATTGCCGATGCCGATGAGTTTATTGTCCTGCGCAATGAGCGCCGTGTTGATCGCCATGACTTTTGATTCGGCGTTCAGGACCGGCGCGCCCAATACACTGCCCGGATCGAGCTCGGCATCCGTAAAAACATATTGAATGGCTTTTTCATCCGCTGCGAGCACGGTTGCGGAAAAACGAAATTGTTGGCTTCGGTTCGGCATCTGGGTCATGAGCCATACCTCTTCCCCGATCTTCGGAAGTGTTTCGGAAAACTCAAAATGACCCATACCGAAATCGCTGATCAAATAAAGGGCGGCGACATCTTGACTGCTGTCGTACATCTTTGAGGGCTCGGCCTCGGGAACCGCCAGCCAGGCGCTGGTCATGACCATTTTGGCCGGGTTACCGATGCTGCCGGCCTTCACATTGCTGATAACTCTGGAGAGTTCGTTCCATTTATACTCTCGGGATAATCCGCCGCGCCGACCGAACAAACTATGCGCGGTCACCAGTAAATACTGCCCATTTTCATCAAACTGCACGATAAATGCGGTTCCGACCCGAACCTCTCCGAAATCGGTCGAAAAAGTGGGCTTTAATACGGCATCTTCCGTTTGAATCGGCCGCTCGATTACAGCCTCTTGACCCTTTGTCTTGGCGGCGTTTTTTTTGCGTTCTTCACGACAACTGGGCACGGCGATGCTGAAAATGACCACCATCAAAACAACCCACAAAATCCCCACTGCCAGCCATTTGATCCAGCCTGGAAATTCGTTAAAATAGGCCGATAAACGTTTGCCGGGCTCGGAACGAGCCGCGCTTTTTGCCGGCTCCGGTTCTTTGACCTCCTCTACCGGCGGCGATTTCTCCGGAGGTTCGGGTTCGGGTTCCGGCTCGGGTTCCGGTTCAGGCAAGGGGGCCTCTTTTGTTCTATATTTTCCGATTAACACACCACACTTGATGCATACATCTGATTTTTTCTGTTTAAATCCGCATTTAGGGCAAGTAAATGATCCTTCAGATGCATAGGTCATTCTTTCCGCAGGTCGCGGAGCCGCCTTCTGCGTCGGATCGAAAACCTCCATTTCGCACCGGGCCCCGATTTTTTCCATCATCTGCAGAAATTTTTGGGCCGGCTCCAAATCCATTGCTTTTTTGAGGACCTGCGGGTCTCCTGAAAAAAGTTTGCCGAGCGCCATACCGTCCAGCTTGAATTTTGCGGCTAATTCATTGCGCACGTCTTGAATGTGATATCCGAGAACCAGTTTGCCCTTAAAAACAATGTTATACTTCTTTTCCATAAGCTTAAATCATACAGAAAAAACCGGCGCCTGTCAAATAATCCCTTGATTTTGTTTAAAAACCTATGCTTGCCTTTGCGAACTTTTCATTCCCGTATCCAAACTGCTTCTCAACGGCTGATCATCTTTAAGCCGTTATTTTTGAACCGCCCTTTACATGGCGCCGAGCAATTTTTGCCTGGCTTTCGGCGCCGGGTTTCCGATGCCGATCAATTGATGATCATTCAAGATGATAACCGTATTGATCGCGACTACTTTTGATTCGGCATTCAGGACCGGCGCTCCGATAACACTGCCCGGATCCAACTGATTATTTTCAAAAACATATTGCACTAAGTCTTGATTGACTTCGACTATTACGGCCGCAAACCGGAATTGCTTGCCCCGCGCCGGCATTTCCGTTATCAGCCAGACTTTTTCGCCTTTTTTCGGAAGCGTTTGCGAAAGAGGCAGACTGCCCATTCCGAAATCGCTGATCAGATAAAGCGCGGCAAGATCCAAAGAGCCGTCATAAATTTTAGAAAAACCCGCTCCGGGAATCGAAAGCCAACTGCTGGTTAAGACCATTTTCGACGGATTGCCGATACTGGTTGCTTTCACCGTTCGGATATCCGTCGCGAGCTCATCCCAATTATAATCTTTGGGGAAGCCGCCTCTGGATCCGAACAAACTGTGCGCGGTTACAAGTACATACTGGTTTTTTTCCGGGAGATGGGTGATAAAAGCCGTTCCGACTTGAATATTTCCAAAATCGGTCGAGAAAACGGGTTTTAAGACCGCGTCTTCTGCTTGCATTTGCCGCGTAAACAGGGACTCCGGCTGTTTTCCGGTCGGGGCGGTTTGTCTTTGGGGGTTTAAAATGATGGGAACCACAATGGCGGCGATGATTCCCATGATTCCGATCCCCAGCAGCACGATAAAAACCCAGCGCACCCACGGGTGAGTCCCGCCTAAAGCCGCCAACTTCTGCTTATCCGGCTTCGAAGAAGATGGGAACTTAAATCCGGCTGTTTTTTTCTTTACCTGCAAATAATAAAGGTAATGGGCCGTAAGCCCGCAGGTAATCAATGTTAAAAAGCCGACACAGGGAATAAGCGTTGCCAAGAGACTGATCAGCGCCCATAAATACATTTTGCGGTACAAGAACCACCAAAACCCGGTGAAAAAAGCCGGCCAATGCCAAGTGGCCGCAAATCGATCCTCTCCCCGGTTATGGAAATAGACGAATTTATTGAGATAAAGGTCGGCATTCGGACCAATGAAGGTCGCCCAATCGGCTTCAGGGTTAAGCGGCGTCGCCAATACATCTTCTTGCGATTCAGATCCGGGCCCGGATGCGTCTTTTGCTTTATACTTCGCGATCAGTAATCCGCACTTTTCACAGACCTCGGATTTTTTTTGTCTCCACCCGCATTTGGGACAAGGGGCCTGAGCTCCGGCCGCTTGGTTGTTTTTTTCTTCAAATGACCCCGCAGCCCGCGAATCCGGATCAACCGGTTCCATTTTGCAGCGAGCTCCGATTTTTTCCATCATCAGCAGAAATTTCCGGGCCGTGTCCGGGTCCACCGCTTTTTTAATAATCTGCGGTTTTCCTGAAAATAACCGGCCGAGCGCCATGCCGTCTATTTTGAATTTAGCGGATAAAGCGTCGCGCACGTCTTGAATATGATATCCAAGAACAAGTTCGCCCTTAAAGACAATGTTATATCTTTTTTCCATATGCTTGAATTATATTGAGAAATCCTGCGCATGTCAAATAATCGCCCTCTATTATCTCATCCTTAGGCCCGGATATTATTCCCACCCAACCGGCTGAATCATACTCTTTAAACAGATTCGGGGAGACCCGCCCTAAACTCGTTCTTTTGGCACAATTTGTGCTGTAAATTCTAATAAATTAAGACCGGGTAACGGTCACAAAGGAGCCTTGGTTATGTATTTTAAAAAAGGATGGTTTTCATTGAAAAGGATCTTTGTTTTCCTCATTTTCCTGATTGGTTTTGCATGCTTCGGGCCTTCGGTCAGAAGCCAGACCCCCGGATTATCCCCTGAAAAACTCGGCCCCAGCGCCGATGTGCCGTTTATCGATATCCACAACCACTTGATCACCGAAGGCGGTTCCCGGTCTATGCCCGATTTCCCGGGCGCCGTTAAAACCGCCCTGACCGCCATGGACAAGTTAGGCGTTCAAAAAATGCTGATCCTGCCGCCTCCTTTTTCGCCCGGTCATCGCGGTCAGTACACGGCCGAGGCGTTTCTGCGT
>RPPU01000501.1 GCA_003819975.1 Desulfobacteraceae bacterium | reverse complement strand
GCTTGAAAAACAGAAAAGGCACGATCAGAGCGGCGACAAACAGCAGACCGGACCAAACCAGAGCGGAAAAAAACAGCCCCGATTCCATCTCGCCGATCGGTCGCGCCACCCAAACCGCTTGGACCAAGAGAGAGGAAAGCAAAGTCACCACGCCCAAGGCCGGGGAAGCCAATCGCCGCGCCAGGAACAAACTGAGCGCCAGAAAACAAACCATGGTACTCATGCCCAGGTGCGGCTGAAACGGTTTCTGCACCCAAAAAGCGACCGCCAGCAGAATAAAAGCACCCATGCCCGGAAAAGCCGTAATCCAATCGCCAAACTTCTTGTGTGCTTCCCAAGATGTTTTAAAAAGGCCGGGAGCTTGCCGTTTTTCAAGCCAGGCCGGTCCTTTCATAAGCGCGTAAAAAACAGCTACGCTTAATAAGGCTCCGGCCAAAAGCAGAAAGCCGTAAAATTCAGGCCCAATCAAACCGGCCGGCATCCTGAAAATCCAAGTCAACCCGCTGACCATGAAGAATACGGTCAGCAATCCGGCCCGAACCAAGGCTCTGAAAACCAAGCTGACCAGGATGGACATGCCTTGCAATATAAGGATCAAAGGCCAAAACCAAACCGAAATCGCCGGGTTTTTCAAAACAACGACCAAGAGCAACAGACCCAGGGCTGTCGGAAAAATCTGCAACCAGCGTAGATTTCCTTTTTCCAACCCGTATTTATGGATCAGCACAAAAGGACCTAATCCCCCAACTACTCCATAGATCAGGATGACCGCATAACTCCAGGTTAATTCTCCCGGATTAAAATAGAGCATGACCCATAAAAAGGCGACAATAAAAGCCAGAGATCCGTATGGAATGACTTGCTTGAACCAACCTTGATTTCTGAAACTCAGGAACAGGGTTCCCGTCATGCCGGCCGTGACCAGCAACAAGGGCCCGTTGCCGGGGCTGGGTCGGAGCATAAGACCCATAGACACCGCTAATAGGGATAAATACAAAATATATGCAGCCCACCTCAAAAAAAGACTCTCGCCCGGTTTTTCTTTCATCCAACCTAAAAAACCCGAGAATAAAATCAACTGGGCAATCCAAACCCCTGCAATGATCAAGGAACCGGTCGGTGTTTTTCCGGCAAAGGACCCTAAAGCCAGGGTGCCGAGTGTACCGGCTGTAGCGACCAAAAGCAAAAATGGCGATTTCAGTATTCTGACGACCGAGTAAAGTCCGGCATTGATTACCGCGAGATAAAGAAAAAGCATCACCAGGTTGCCTTGGCCCGTACTGACCAGGATCGGAGTTAGGTAGGCACCCAAAGCACCAAGCACGGAAATGGAGATGCCGCGGTGATACAAAGCCAAAACGAATGCCGCGATCGATACCACGGTCAATAATCCAAATCCAAAGGGTTTGGGCAGGTATTCATAATAAAGGGTGGCGGCGAATACGACACTATAAAGAACCCCGATGCCGCAAGCACCCAGGGTCTGCCGCAGCATATCATAGCGCACCCGATCAAAGCGGCTGGACAACAGGATAAGCCCAAGGCCCAATACCGCACTGACCGCCAGCCGCAAAGCGGGCGGAATCAAATTTCGATCAATAGAGTATTTAACGAAAAATGCAGCGGCAAAAAATAAAAACACGACGCCCAGCCAGGCAAAAAGATTTTTACCGACAAATTTTTCCCAATCCACATTGGCTTTGAAGGCTTGCCATTTTTGCGACACCACGCCGGGCTGTGGGGGTGTGGGCGGAACTTTTGGCGCCGGCGCCGCTTGCGGTCGCGGCGGGATGGGTGGTATGGGGTGCCCCGCTGGCGGCGGCACTCGGACATCTTTGGCGACCGGCCGCTGCGGGAACGGAATGGGCGGTGGCTCAGGCATAACCGGCGGTTTGGGGATGACGGGTGATTTGGGCATGACCGGCGGTTCGGCTTCCATTGGTTTGATTTCCACTGGTTTAACTTCCGGGTCCCGAACGTTTTCTTCCGGCGCCGTAGGTCGGCTCGGCCCGACTTTTTGAAACGAATCAAACAACCGTTTCAAACTCCGGACTTCCACCTCCAGGACCGTGAGCCTTTCTCTATAGATTTTCTTTTGCGTGAAATGGAGAATAGTCAGAACCAACAACCAACCAAAGATCAACCCCGGAATGATGATCAACAAACCGATGAATAATTCTTCCATGATAAAGAACTCCGTTTAAAGGTGAAAGAAAATGGCGAACGGCTTTTTTTTGGCGGTGAAGATCATTAACACCATGATTTTAAATTCTATGGATTTTGTTCCGGCGCTTTGGCCGGAACGACATTTTATTTGATCCCATGTTTTTCTGGATCAAATAAAATTTGGCTTCTTTTTGAACGATCGCCATTTTATGGATAAAATCGGCTTGGTTTGGCATGGATTATTATCAAAACCCCATTGATTTGCTTTCATGGCAATTTAATGGACGTTTTCTTTCCGTCTTTTTTCCCTCTAATTCCTTT
The DNA here is from genome assembly GCA_003819975.1 of Desulfobacteraceae bacterium. The sequence goes on along the minus strand of RPPU01000501.1, from coordinate 1,330 downwards.
CATAACCGACCTTGGCAAGCCAGAGCTTGATTGGTTCTGCCTTTGGGCTTGGAACGGATTGGATGAACCTGAGAAGCGTTTCGGGACCGGCAACATCGGTTAAGTATTTTTTCCCGTCTGCCGCTTCCAATTTCAGTCGGTTACATTTTGTAACCGACTCACTGCCTTCCTTATTAAGCCTATTTTTCAGGACTTTCCAATAATTCCTTGCCGCTTGATAATCCGGCTGTTGCAACAACGCCTGGATAATATCCACGACGGAAAAAAACCAAGTTTCGGATTTTTCATCATAAATCCTGCGAATCTTGAAATTTTCAAAGACAGCCAAAGTATTCTTCATGGAGCTTTCCTTATGTTCTTCAATGGAATAGGACAAATAATACCTACTTTTTAGATGCGCTATTGCTAGCATTCCTTTTCGTGATTTTATCGGCAGTAAAATGTAAGACGATGCCTGCTGTGGCCAATATTATAAAACAGGTCCATCCTATCCACTTCCCGTATTCTGCTCCTACGAGAGGCCCTACTGCAAAAGATCCCATGAATAAAAAAGCGGCTAAAATTCTAACAATATAATATTTCATAAGATTATCCTTGCCTTTAATAAAGCTCTTATTTCAATCTCTTTTTACAATTCAATGATTAACTTCAATTTTCAGTTTTGTTTTAATGTTGACGCTTGATATCTTTGAATGGCGTAACTTCTTGAAATGAATACATTTTTTGCATTGAACTATAAAGCAATAACCCCGACATGTCAAGCACGAAAAAAAACGTTTCTTATATTCAAAAATATTATAGAGAGAACAAATATCGACGATTTGATAATCTTGATCTTTACAATAAAAATCCGAATAATTATGATACAGGGGATTTCAAAACCACTTTAAGGAGAAATTCAATATGGAAGTCCTGATCCTGAACCAGACCCAAGTGCAGGCACTTTTGCCCGTGAGCGAATGCATGGAGGTGATGGCTGCGATTCTGAAATCTTTGGCCGAAGCCAAGGTCGGTATGCCTTTGCGCTCCGTGATGTGGCTGCCCGATAAAAGAGGCGCCATCGGCATGATGCCTTCTTATTCCCTGGATTTAAAAATCATGGGCCTGAAAATTATCAGCGTTTTTCCGGGCAATCACGGCACCCCATATGATTCCCATCAAGGCGCGGTCATGCTGTTCGAAACCGAAAACGGTCGGCCCTTGGCCCTGGTGGACGCCAGCGCCATAACCGCCATCCGCACCCCGGCGGTCTCGGCCCTGGCGACCCGGTTATTGGCTCGTCCGGATGCCGGGGATCTCGCCATTTTGGGATCCGGTATTCAGGCTCGCG
>RPPU01000500.1 GCA_003819975.1 Desulfobacteraceae bacterium | reverse complement strand
ATACGAGTTGCTGGATTATGCGGAACCGTCCGCGGCCGTCGATCAGCCTTTGCCGGCCCGGGCTTTGAAATTGAACGAGCGCATCGCGGAATTTTTATTGGGATTCAACGAAATCGACCTGCGCCTGAACGGTTTTGCGAAAGTCTTATTCCCGCAAAAGGGACTCAAGGACCTGGCCCTGGACCAAAAGACGCAAAGATTTTTTGCAACCCTGGTCGAACGCTATTGTGCCGCAGTCCGGCGGATGCCCGACCCCGGCGACCGGACCCGGGCGGGTAATGATTTGCAGCGCGCAGTTTATTATTTTTACGGACCCTACGGCGGCGGCAAAAAAGCGGCGGCCGAGGCGATCTGCCGCGAATTGGGTTTGCCCCTGCTGTGGGTCAATCTCCGGAAAATGCTGCTGCAGGATGCTTTACCGTTTGAAAAAGCAACGGCGCTCATTTTTCGGGAAAGCCTGCTCATGCCTTGCGCGGTTTATCTGGAAGAGTTTGATCTGCTGCTCAGAGATGAAGATCCCTGGCCGGTCCGCCGTGAGGCACTTTTGAAAACGATCGAAGAACTCTCCTGGATGACCATTTTGTCCGGACGGACCGTGTGGGCGCCGCCCGGCTTGGCGAACCCGTTTTTGCCAATCGGTTTTCCGGTGCCGGACTATCCATTGCGCAAAACGCTTTGGCAAAAGAATCTGAACGGGCAAGCGGATTTGCCGGGCCTGGATCTCGGAGATTTGGCCGATAAATTCAAATTCACGGCCGGACAGATCCGCGATGCCGGAGCCACGGCGACCAACGCGGCTTTGCTGAAGAGCCTGACCGGCGCCGAATTTTCGAGCGATGATCTGTATGCCGCTTGCCGGAGCCAATCGAATCAAAAGCTTTCCAGCCTGGCCGTGAAACTGAAGCCGATTTATACCTGGAAGGATATTGTCCTGCCGGCGGAGCCCCTGGCTCTGTTGCGGGAGATCATCGCCCAGGTCAAACACCACAAGACCGTCTATTACGAGTGGGGCTTTGACCGCAAATTGTCCCTGGGTAAAGGACTGAATATCATTTTTTCGGGCCCATCCGGCACGGGCAAGACCATGGCGGCCGAAATCATCGCCAATGCCCTGAATCTGGATTTGTATAAAATCGATTTATCCATGGTGGTTTCCAAATATATCGGCGAAACCGAGAAAAACCTGAGCCGGATCTTCGAAGAGGCCGCGACCAGCAACGGTATTCTTTTTTTCGACGAGGCCGACGCTCTTTTCGGTAAGCGTTCGGAAGTGCGCGATTCGCACGATCGTTACGCGAACATTGAAATCGGCTATTTGCTGCAGAAGATGGAAGAGCACACCGGCATGGTCATTCTGGCGACCAACCTGCGTAAAAACATGGATGAGGCCTTTATGCGGCGCATGCATTTCTGCATCGATTTCCCGTTTCCGGACGAAGACCAGCGCGAGAAAATCTGGCGCCGGATTTTTCCGGGCGAATCGCCCTTGGCCAAAGACCTGGATTATAAATTTCTTTCGGAGCGCCTGAAATTGGCCGGCGGCAACATCAAGAACATCGCTTTGACCGCCGCTTTTTACGCGGCCGGCGATGCAACCGAAATCAAATTGCGGCATATTATGCTTGCTTCCAAACGCGAATATCGGAAAATCGGCAAGATGTTCGTGAAGGAAGATTTCGAGCCGTATGGAGAGTTGACGGGGTAGTTAGCTGGAAAAAATCTTTCACCACAAAGGACGTAATTTCAAAAGGCTCTGAAATTACTCCGGTGACCCAAAAACACAAAGTTAAAAAAATATATTAAAAATCTTCGTGTCTTGGTGCCTTGGTGGTGAAATTATTCATCTGAATGAGGAGCAGCAATTGGCTTTAACGGTTATACGCGACATCAACGACACGCTCAAGGCTTTACTGCAAAGCCATATTCCGGAATTGGCCGGCGAGGAGGCGATCGTGTTCGACTCGCCGGGCGATATGGAACAGCCGGTGACGCCTAAGCTGTCGGTTTTTTTGTATCTGATCACCGAGAATCCTTATTTGCGCAATGAAGAGCCCCTGGCCGTGGGTCTGGACAAGATGCGCCGTCCGCCGCTTTATCTGGACTTGCAATACTTGTTCACGCCTTATGCCCAGAACAAGGAAACCGAGATGATCGTCATGGAGAGCCTGATCCGGACCTTGTACGATTACGCGATTTTAAGCGGCGGCCAATTGCAGGGCAACCTCTCCGGAAGCGGGCACGATCCGCTCAAAATCACCCCCAAAACCCTGGGGTTGGACGAATTGAACAAACTGTGGAGCGTGTTTCCGAATAAGGCGTTCAAGCTTTCCGTGGCGTATCAGGTGACCCCGGTGATCATCCAGTCCGACATTGTCGCGGATATTACGCGGGTGGTGGAGAAGAAAACCGTTTATCAGCGCATGGATATCTAAAATGTTTTTTTGTAGGATCAAAAAAACATAAATTCCGGCCAACCGGAACAGGAGTTCCAGCGTGCCGGAACAGGAGTTCCAGCGTGCCGGAACAGGAGTTCCAGCGAGAGCGCCGGAATAAGTCCGTACGATTGTAAGCCGGTGGGCAAATAACTTTTTCATTTATCGATAACTTTTTGTCGATATGGTTGAGCTAAGCGCTTAAGGCGCCAAGGTTTAATACTTTGCGGCTTTGCGCCTTTGCGCGAGAAATAGGAGCCCATGAAGATAGTCGAAACGACAAAAACCAAGCTTTCCCTGGCCGTTGCGGTCAAGGACGCTTTTGCGCCGGCGGAAATTTTAAAGGGAGCCGTGGCTCTCCGGGTCAACGGTCGTCATGAGCCGGCCCGGCAAAACCGCTTGGGTTATTGGTTGTTTCTCGATTTGCCGGACGGACCGTATGAAGTACAGGCCGCGGGCGATTTTTATTCGGTCCAGGTCCTGGACAATCTCGGCGTAGCGGACCCGCTCCGGCCGGTGCTGGACATCAGACTGGAGCCGAATGCTTCCTATGTTTTCCCGGCTGGAACCACATTGTTGCGGGGGATTGTGAAAAAAACCGGCGATACGGCCCTGGCCGGGGTCAAGGTCGCGGTTGACGGAGAAAGCCGCCAGGTGTTCACGGACGATCAAGGCGCGTTCGTGCTCTATTGCAAAAACCCGAGCGGGGATCAGGCCACCCTGAAGTTGACGCTCACGAAAGAAGGGTTTCAAACCAAGAAAAAGAATTTCAATATTCCAAAGGGGACGACCAAAGTCGTCTCCATCGTTTTATCAACCCGGGATTCCTAAAAATCCGCTCTCCGGGAATCGCGCAGTTCCGTTTGGGAGCCCACTCACTCAGGCTGCGTACTTGAGCATGCGGATTTTTAGAAATCCCCAATTATGTGAGGATTGAAAGGAGGGGTTCATGGCGATCATTAAAAACAAGCTGAAACAGCGCATAACCATTGAACTGGAAGAGGGCAAGTCCATCGGGTTATTGGCTGAAGGCAAGGTTAAAATAGCGGATGCGGTTCTCGATTCTCCCTTGCTGAAACGTTCGATCGATCGGGGGGAGATAGTCGTACTGGCATCGGGTTCGGAAAAAAAAGGCCGGGACAAAGATCCGGACGAATACCAGGAAAGAAAAGGTAAAAAATAATAGTTCGGCAAAGATTTTCGGAATGAAACAGGCAGGAGCGGCAAGTCGGTTTTTTTATTCATCAACAATTTTTTGTCGATATGGTTGAGCTAAAGCACCTATCTTAATACAAGGAGGAAGACATGGGAGAATATTTATCGCCAGGAGTATATGTTGAAGAGAAATCTTCGGGAACCAAACCGATCGCCGGGGTCGGCACCTCGACCGGCGCT
>RPPU01000499.1 GCA_003819975.1 Desulfobacteraceae bacterium | reverse complement strand
TGGAGTCATTTTAGAGCCTTCTAAAATTACGTCCTTGGTGGTGAAAATTAACAGTCTAACCGATCAATGAATTTTCAATAATCTGATTCACTGAAAAATCATGCGCCTGCAGGTAATATTTAAAAATCTCCTCTAAAGCTTCCATGGGAATGGTGCCGATTAATTCGGTTTTGCCCACGCTGACGCCGTAACGGGCCGCTTCCCGGCGAATGGTTTCAAGAACCCGCGGAATAGGTGTTTTTAAAAAATTGGTCAGATTCATGGAAACCTGGACCATGCCTTCTTCTTCAAGAGCCAAGCCGATGGCCCGGACATAACGATAGCCGCCGCTGATATGACGAACGGCTCTGGCGATCTGTTGGGCAATATTCACGTCATTAGTGCGCAGATTCACATTAAAAGCGATCAAAGGAAAGCGGGCACCGGTGACCATGGCCCCGGATTTCGGCATAAACTGAACCGGGCCTTCATCGGGTTTCCATTCGGGTTTTTTTAATTTTTCCGCGAGTGCTTCATATTCGCCTTTGCGAATGTCAGCCAGATTGGTTCTTTCGGGTCGGGTGGCGGAGTCTTCATAATAATAAACCGGGACCCCCAAGCCGCCTACGTATTTTCCAAATTGCTTAGATATTTCAACAGCTTCTGCTGTTGTTACCTCCCGGATCGGAATAAAGGGAGCCACATCCACTGCTCCCATGCGGGGGTGGGAGCCTTTATGTTTGGACATATCGATCAATTCAAAGGTTTTGGCGGCCATGCGTTTGGAGGCTTCCAGCACTTTTTCAGGCTCGCCAAGATAGGTTAACACGGAACGGTTATGATCGGCATCGGATGAATAATCCAACACCTTGACATCCTTGACTTTTTTAATTTCTTCAATTATGCTTTCCACTAGTTCACGATCTTTACCTTCGCTGACATTGGGAACGGACATTAATATTTTCATAAGCATTACCTCATGGGTTCATTAAATCAGGATCATGGAGGGATGCACGCAGCCCTTCCGTTTCTTTTTTGAAATTTTGAACAGCACTTTCGTCTTTAATACTCGATAGATTGATGGCCACGTTGGCCAGACAACCCAACAGGGCGGCCTTGGCCAGGTGATCGGCGCATTCCAGATCAGACGCCGCATTGGAATTAAAGCATTTTTTAAGTTTTTTTTCCAGATCCAAAACCCGGCGGCAAGTTTGGGCATTTTCTAAAGGAATACGCGTGGCTTGAATCATGGCCATATCGATCATGGCCTTGCGCCGGGCTTTTTGTTCCTCGGTTTCTTTGGGATATTTGAAAGCCGCCTGAACTTGCAGAAATGCCTGGGAGTCTGCATTGGAACCGCTTAGTAATTGTCGGGACAGCGTTTGCGCTTCAGAATCGATGGCTGCGTAAAACTCGTCCGGTTCCAGGCCTCTTTTACCCTTGGAAAGCCGGGCCACCATCCCAACCAAAGCCGCGGCCATGGCGCCTGCCACGGCTGAGGCGGACCCGCCGCCGGTGGCATTATCGATAGGGTCCAGGACTTTTTGAAAAGCGGATAAAGGATCAGTCATAATAATGCTCCCTGAACTTGTTATAGGTTGTATATAGAATAATCAAATCTGGAGGTCAAGTTCAAATTCGTTATTTTATTGAAATGATTCAATAATTCAATTTTTAATAATAGTAGGAAAATCAAATAGATGGTATAATTTTTGCAGAATTAATAAAGATCAAACCTGATCTTAAAAATTTGATGAGACTTAATTTTTTTAGGGACTTTTCGACCCTCGATATCCGCTAAACAGGTTTTTTTATGGCCGCAAAAAAAACAAACTCCGGGCGTAATAAAAAAGCGAATTCAAAGATTAAAGCTATTCCAAAATATCGATCCCGGAAAGCCAACTATGCCGAGAAAATCAACCTCACCCTGTTCCATATCGCCAATGCCGTCAACATCGCTCCTGATTTGGATGAGCTCTATGCCACCATCCACAAAATTCTTTCCGATGTGATCGATGTAACCAATTTTTTCATTGCGCTGTACGACAAGAAAAGCGACGTCATTACATTCCCGTTTCAACGGGATGAAAAAGACAAGATTGAAGACTACGGCGGCGGGATCATCTATCGGGCCAGTCAATCCGATACGCTTACCGGCCGGGTCGTCAATGCCGGTAGGCCTGTTTTCTTCCAAAGAAAGCAAATGATCGAAGTATACCGAAAGTTAAACGAATTCGGGAGCGTCAGCGAACAATGGTTGGGTGTCCCTTTAAGAGTCAAGGGAGAAATCATCGGTGTGATGGTGGTCCAAAGTTACACGGACCCGGCCCATTACAATCAACAAGACGCCGACTTGCTATTGGCGGTCTCGGACCAAATCGCGCTGGCCATTGAATTGAAAAGAGCATTAGATGTCATCAAAGAGAGCGAAAAACGTTATCGGACCCTGGCGGAAAAAACCAATGATGTGGTTTTTTCCATAGATGCGGAAGGATATTTTACGGAGATCAGCCCGGCCATTGAAAATATAACGGGCTATTCCAGGGAAGAAATCGTCGGTCATCTTTCCACGGTCAGACCCGCAAAGAGAGCTGAATACAAAAAAATCGGGTGGTATCGCAAATGCCTGGTGCGGAAATCCGGCTTGGGGTTGGCTTACGAGCATTTTATCCACCCGGACGATCAAGAGTGGGTTTCCCTTCGCATAAGCGAAGCAGTTGAAAAATGCTCGGCTTATCATCTGGATTACCGCTTGATCAAGAAAAACGGCCGTGTCCATTGGATCAGCGAAAGGGGGGTCGTCTATGAAAATGAGGCCGGTCACAAGCAAATCGAAGGCATGCTTCAGGATATTCACAAGCGCAAGCACGCCGAAGATATCAACCAGGTGTTATTCAGTATATCCAATGCGGTCAATACAACCAGAAATCTGGATGAATTATACGGGTCCATTCATAGCGCTTTAAGCCGGATTATCGATGCGGCCAATTTTTTTATCGGTTTGTATAATAAGCAGACCGATTCAATCTTTTTCCCTTTTTTCATCGATGAATATGATTTTCACAATGACCCGGCTCCTGAATTGAAAAATATCAGCAATCCCAAATCGGGGTCTTTATCGGGCAAAGTTCTGCGGACCGGCAAACCGTTGTTGATAAAAAAGAAAGAGCGTCTGGAATGGATCAAGAAAGACCAATTATCGATCAACTTGACGCCGGCGGAGGTTTGGCTCGGCGTTCCGTTAAAAATCAGTAATGCCATCATCGGGGTCATGGCGGTTCAGGACTATCATGATCCCAATCATTATGACGAGCATGATATTGACGTATTAAACGCCGTTTCCGACCAGATCGCCCTGGCCATTGAGCGCCGCAGATCGGAAGATGCTCTCAAAGGAAGCAAAGAGCGTTACCAGCATTTGGTGGACAATATCGACGACATCATTTTTGCGGTTGATGGCGAGTCCCGTTTCTCTTATTTGAGTCCTTCCGTTGAAGCGATCACGGGTTATCGGGTCCGGGATTTTAAAGGCCGAATTATAAATTGGGACAAAGAAATCAATTCGACTAAAAGGGCCAGCCGCCGTGATGATAAAGATTTTTCAATGACTCGTCTATTTGAATCGATCATTCATCCGGACGATCAAAAAACGGTTCTAAATATTATCTCGGAATCGGCCCAAAACCAAGCCCATTACGCAGTTGAATATCGGATCGTTAAAAAAAACGGGCGGACTCATTGGGTTTATGAAAAGGGAACCCCCTATCGGGATGCGGAGCAGGGTAAAGGCATTGAAGGCATTATCCAGGATATTCACAAGCGTAAACATGCCGAAGAAGTCAACCGGGTTTTA
>RPPU01000498.1 GCA_003819975.1 Desulfobacteraceae bacterium | reverse complement strand
TTTTGGCGAGCCGAAAGATTTTTCCAAAAGCACATTGCGGCCCTTGGGGCCCAGAGTTACTTTAACGGCATTGGCCAGGGTGTCCACGCCTTTCAGCATTTTCTCCCTTGCGATCGCACCGTATTTGATTTCTTTACCTGCCATGATTTCGTTCCTCCTTATTTTTCCATAACACCAAGGATATCGTCCTCGCGCATGATTAAATGTTCAACGCCATTGATCTTGATCTCATTGCCGGAATATTTCCCAAAAAGGATGCGATCACCCTCTTTGACTCCTAAGGGGCAGCGTTCGCCGTTTTCGTTTACTTTCCCGGGACCCACGGCCATCACCTTGCCCTCCTGGGGCTTTTCCTTGGCCGTATCCGGGATAATAATCCCGCCGGAGGTTTTGGTTTCCTCCTCAATTCTCAAAACCAACACTCTGTCGTTTAAAGGCCTAATTTTCATAAACTACCTCCTCTTAAAAAAAATAATATATGGATTGTTTTGCCCTTTGCTGATTCAGACACCAAGGGCTTAAAGGCGGCCGAATTGTCTGTAACTTTATGATTTTATTATACAATCAAAAGTAGCCAAATTTAAACACGCTTTGATTTTTGTCAAGGCCTTTGGCCCTATTTTTCTGCGTTTACCGTAAATGTTTTTGAGTTAAACGCCTATTGACGGCCACTTTTGAATCAAGTAAAAAGGATCATCAAAAATTCAATTTTTAGACTGGTCATCATCATTGTTTAGATCCAATCCGACTCAAAAAAAAGCAGCGGTCCTCAGCCTCACTGTCGGCGCGCTCCTAATCAGTTTTTCAGGGGTTTGGGTCAAACTGAGCCATGTAGCACCCATGGTTTCCGCTTTTTACAGGGTCTTTTTTGGGGCAATGATTCTTTTACTGATCACTTTGTTTAAAAAAGAGCTGAAATGGCGCGGTTCCGCTCCTTTGATTTATAGCTTGCTCGGAGGAAGCCTTTTTGCCCTGGACCTCTTTTTCTGGCATACCAGCATTAATTATGTGGGCCCGGGCCTGGCCACCATTTTGGGTAATTTTGAGGTCTTTTTATTAACCGCCTTTGGCATTATTTTTTTAGGTGAAAAACCGCACCTCCGCTTTTTTTGCGCAATTCCCTTGGCGTTACTCGGTCTATTCTTAATTGTGGGCATCCACTGGAACCGGCTGGATCCCCTTTATAAAATCGGAGTTTTTTTCGGCCTGATCACGGCTTGTTGTTATGCCGCTTACCTGCTCTTGATCCGCAGATTGCAATCCGGGCAAAATGCTCTACCGGTTTATTATATTTTAACCCTGGTCTCTTTTTTTTCAGCGTTGTTTTTGGGCTTGGCTATTGTAAAAAACGGCAAATCTTTTGCGATCCCTGATTTTAAGACCGGCGCCTCCTTAGTGCTTTTAGCGCTCTTGAGCCAAACCATTGCTTGGATCCTGATCGCCAATGCCTTACCGCACATGCCGGCCTCTTTTAGCGGCCTGGTCCTCTTATTGCAACCGGCCATCTCTTTTATCTGGGATGTATTATTTTTCCAAAGGCTTACGACATTGATCAACTGGTTGGGCGTCATAATCGCCTTGGCCGCGATTTATTTAGGCATGACCGGCGCATCCGGCTCAAAAGTAAAAACAGACCTCTGAATGTTTTTTGATCTTGAATGGTTTTTTGATCCTGAAAAATCCAGGATCAAAAAACCATGAATTCCGGCCAACCGGAACAGACGTTCCAGTGTAAATCGCCGGAATAAGTCCGTACGATTTTCCGGCGGTGATGATTAACCTTTTCATTATCGACAACAAATTGTTGATATGTGAAAATTAAGCACCTAATCGCTTGTCGCGAGCTGTTTCTTGTTTTGCTTTTTATGACGGGTTTCTGCTTTTTCAACTGAAAATCGGCCCAAAGGCCGATTTTTATATAAAATACTCACTCTCTTCAGTGAGTATTTTATTTGATTTTGAGGATCGATTTCCAGCGGCTTTGCGTGTCGCTGAAAGGTCGGTAAACCTTACTGACACTGCCGGCCAAATCAACGGTATAAAAAGTGTCGGGTTGAATCTCTTTGACTTTGGCTAAAATCCCTTTCAAATCTTTACGCGCGCAGGCCAGGTACAACATGCTCACGGGTCCGGAGCCGCCTTCGCCCTGAAAAATAGTCACGGGATAACCGGCTTCGCGTAACATGGCTGCCATTTTGGGACCTTCTTGGGGACTAAAAATCCGTAAAACCGATTGTCCATAAGCCAGCCGTCTTTCCAGAAGAATACCGATCACATTTCCGGTAGAAAATCCCAGAGCATAAAAAAGACCCAGAATCGGTTTTTCCGTGATTTTTTTAATGACGGTAGAGATCACCACCAGCCACATGCTGACTTCCACAAATCCCAGAAAAAATGAAATCCGCGTCCGGCCCTGCACAATGCTGATGGTTCGGAGGGTCCCCATGCTGACATCCAGAATTCTGGCAAAAAAAATCAGGAACCCGGTCAAAATAGTGGTTAAATCAAAGCCGAAGTTCAATGGATTCACTCGCTTTCAGGATGAATGTCCGGAGTTTTCTTACTTTGGCAGGGCCTGCAGATCAGGAGGATAAATATATTTTGGGTCCATATCATAGGTCCAGGGCAATCCCCACCACTGCCAACCATAACGGCGTCGATGTTCAAATCCCTCGATATTGCTGCGTTTAGCCAGCGCCCGGAAATATTTATTCTTATTGGGATCTTCGGAATAGGGAAATAAAGCCCCTTCAAAACCGTCCGTGACATGATAAACGTTTTTAAAACCGGCTTCAATCAAATCTTTGGCTGCCAGAGCGCTGCGCACCCCTTCACGACAGATAATGAGTAAATTGTCGGTCTTCTTGAAAACCTTGCCGATTTCAGTGAGAAAATCTTTATTCTTGGCGCTGAATTGATATCCTTGATTGTCTTCGGCTTTGGAAAATTGGGTCGTAAAAAACATATAAGGAAAAAGATAGGCTTTAAATGGATGGCCTACGAATTGATATTCGGCCTGGGTGCGGACATCTATCAAGTAGGTGTCCGGCATGGCGTTAAGCATATCATAAGCCTCAATGGGCAGAATTTTTTTGAACTCTTGCGCCTGGGACCCGCCGGCCATGCTCAATAAAAATACGCTGATGGATAATGTCGTTAAAAAAATTCGGATGGTCATTCTTCTAAGCATAGGGACCCCCTGATCAATGCATAAATGTAACAGAAATGGATAATAGGCAATCTTCTTTAAAAATAGATAATCTTATGTTATCATGCTATATCTATCTAAAAATAACTGAATTTGTCAATTGAAAAATTGTAAAAATCATATCATATTGACAGGATAAGGGCCAGGGATTATAAAAAACAAGACTTACGACTTTCATGTAGCTGAGTGCAAAAGGAGATATTATGTCTTCAAAAGTATTTTTTACAAATTTCAGAACCTCTCCCAAGGAGAACCTGTTCGGCAAACTGGGTCATTTGATGGACCGGCTGGATCTTCCGAAAATAGTCGCACCCCGTAACTTGGTGGCCGTTAAACTTCATTTTGGAGAAAAAGGCAATCTGGCCTATATCCGGCCTAATTTGATCCGTCAAATTGTGGATCGGGTTAAGGGGCTGGGTGGGTTGCCTTTTCTCACCGATGCCAATACCCTTTACGCCGGCACGCGCTCCGACAGCGTCTCCCACTTGACCACCGCCATTGAAAACGGCTTCGCGTATGCGGTCGTCAACGCGCCTCTGATTATTGCGGACGGGCTGCGGGGCGGAGCATCCAAACCGATAAAAATCGATCTGGAGCTGGTCAAAAAAGCTTATATCGGCAAGGAAAT
>RPPU01000497.1 GCA_003819975.1 Desulfobacteraceae bacterium | reverse complement strand
GCTTCGATCGTGGCATTCAAAGCGAGCAAATGGGTTTGAAAAGCAATGCCGTCAATGGATTGGATCACGTTCGAAATCTTACGGCTGGATTCACCGATGGTTTGAATGGCAATCAGCATCTCATCCATCTGCTTGGCGCCTGAATCCGTGGCCTGGCTCATGCCCGCGGCCAATTGATTGACCGTATTGGTGTTTTCGGCAATCCGGTTGATCTGGGAACTGAATTGGTCCATGGCAACCGTGATTTCTTCCAGTTCAGAGGCTTTGGAAAAAGCGCTCTGGTAGGCGTTTTGGCTGATTTCCGTAAGCTGTCGTGCGCCGGCTATGATCGCCTCAATGTCTTGAGCCAGGTCCTGCATCTGTTCAAGTTTAAAGCGCTGCCGGGCGCTTAATAGGACATAAACACCGATTACCAGCCCGAATAAAACATGAACGCCGCTCACGGCCAAGATCGTGATTGGCGTTAATTGCTTCGATAACCAGAAATAATCAATCCCGCAGAGCACCGCAAACACGGCCACGCCGATTGCCGCAACAGAGGGAATTCCTTTGATCAAAAAACCGCGGTCCATGTTTTCCATACGCTGCCTAAAATTTTTGCTCGCTGGGATTTTGCCTGTCGTAAAAGGGACCTAAACAGACCCCTTATTATCTAAAGCAAGCGACATGCCAAAAAAATGTTATTTAAAATCAACATATTAGCAACCGATTAATGCCCTGCGGTATGTACAGTGCCAAAAAAACCTACATTTGATTTTTTTAATTGGGGATCTCTAAAAATTCATTTCATCGAATACGAGACCCTTAAAAATCAGCCAAATATGAATAGTCAATTCCTCAAAAGGCCAATTTTTAGAGATCCCGAATTGTCTTTATTCCAGATTTTGATGCTGCCGGAAAAGAATATACCCGCCCCAGGCAAAAGCCAGGAGCATGCAAAAGGTGCCGATCCCATAGGAGAGATGTGCGATGAAATGATCGTAAGGCAGCCACCCGGTTTCCGTCAGCAGGTATTCCCAATCGTGAAAACCATAGGGCGAAGATTCGCCGGTATTGCCGCCCAACAAAGGCAGCTGCAAAGCCCGAGCGTCATTGATATAGGGCGCCAGGTCCATGAAGTTTTCCCCCAACCACCACACGCAAACTGCGGCTCCGAAATTATCGCGGGTTTTAACCAGCAGCACGATCGCGCAGATGACCGGCATGAGCAATTGAAAAAGACTGCCGCCCAAGGAAGCCATAAAAGCTCCGAAAAATCTGAAAAAGATATGCCCGGCTTCGTGAAAAGGGAGGTTCACCAGATGCCAAAGGCTGTTCATGGCCCGGTTGCTTTCAATGGAGGAGAAAATAAAAATACCGCCCCAGATCAAAAGAACAATGAACAACAAGACCCGTCCGTAAAAATAAAATGGATTGATCCCGGGCTGCACCTCAAAGAGCAGTTGTTTTAAAAACGACCCAATGTCTTGGGGCTCCGGCTCCGCCACGACCGGCTCATTCCGGTCCGGCTGAACAACTTCCGATTTTTTTTGATACTTCCTGAAAATAAGACCGCACCGGCCGCATTCGGCCCGAACATCATTTTGTTCAAAACCGCATTTAGGGCATTGCATGGCTTAACTCCGCGGAAGATCCGGTTGACCGAGATATTCCGCCTGAAGCCCGGAATTCCGTGCCGCCTGGTACTGTCTTTGATCGGCCGTAACAAAAAGCTGAGCTTGCCATTCCAATGCACAAGCAACATGCAAGGAATCCATGGCGCGCAGGGCATTATTTTCCAAAAGATTTATCGATCGAGAAATAGCAGCAGGCGTTATTTGAAGCACGATTGCATCGCGAACGTCATTCAGTAACTGCCTTTTCACTATGCTATAGTTGTCCGGCGATAAAACCCCTTCGCGCATTCTCCGGTTTAACCCGGAAATGATCTCCGGCACCAAAATAATGCAAAGAGCCAACTGTGCAGCCTCCTGCAAAACCTGTTCGACTCTTTCACTGCCCTCTTCCTGTATATACCTTTTTACAAAGGCGGATGAATCTACCAGAAGTTTCATCGCTTAGCCTCGCGCTCTTCTAAAATAGCGGACGACAAATCGCTTCCCTTTATTTGTAACCGAATAGCCGGTTGTTTCCAGGAAGGTGTCCGCTCAAGCCGGTCGGAAAAGGGAATAACCTCCGCGATCGGTTTTCCTCGTCGCATAAGTATAAGCGTTTCCCCATGCTCCACTTCGGTTATAAAAATGGATGCATTCTTTCTAAAATCAGTAAATAAAACGGTTTTCATGGAATCACCTCCTCAATCTGCACACTATAATGTACACTCAAATGCACATATTGTCAAACCAATAAATAGTGCCTTGATTTCATCCTTGAGAGCCAAAGCCCTCCGTTGGGCCTCCGTAATCAACCCATTGATCCGCCGTTATTCCAAGTATTCGCGGCTTTGCACAAATTGCTTCAAACTGCGGGCGAATTGCTGCACGACCTCATGCACCGAGCCGTCTTGTTCCAGCAGCGTCTTCAAGCGCATCAGAAAGCGGCGTTCCTGTCCGTCCAGCCGCGCACTGAAGGTTCTCCGGAAGATCTCTTCGATCGCTTCTTCCAGAACGGCATTTTGTTCGGGATCGGTCAACAGGCGCCATAAAGGCTCGTTACGCAATCGTCGATAGGCGGCTGCGGCTTGACTGAGTTTCATACCGGAACCATTTCGCCTACTTTAATGATATTCGCTCGATTATCTCCAATGGCCGTCCTTAGCCGATTCGACACGTCGCAACCGGGTTTGTTCCTGTCATTTTTTGATGTTTTGTTCAATGGATCTTTCCGTCACCCGATCATGGTATCTTTAAAAGGCCTCAACAGCTTTTCCGCCGGATAGAAACATGGGGTTGCCCGTTATCGGTCTGATAAAGATTTTCGATTTTGGCGGCTTATCGGCCAGATTCTTTTTATTATTCCTTCTCAAACCCATAACTCCTGAATTTCAGGGTTCGGCTGCTTTCCGTGACCGTGCGCACGACGTGATCCGGTGCGCCCACCAGAGAGGCAACGTGCTGGGGTGCCCGTGGCGGATGGATTTTTCCCGCGCGCTGGCTTTATTGATGGCGTCCAGGGGCAACGCGACTTCGATGAGTTTTTTCTTGTTATTCATGATCTTTCCTTATGGCTCCTGACGAAAATCTGACGATTCGCAGCCTTCATCGGACGATTATCTGACAATTATGATCTACAAAGCCTCGCGGGTCAATCTGACGATTACGCTGGCCCTTCGGTCGATTATCGGACGATTCCGAAAAGATGGACAGAAGCCGGACAGAAAGATTCCTTAATGAAATCGCATGATTATCTGATTATTGCAAGGCAATAGGTTACCTCTCCATCGATAGATTCTTTGACTTTGTCGATAGATTGTCGATAGATTCGATCGCAAGATAGCTCCTCTATCCATCGATAATTTCCGGGTCTTCATCGATAGAAAATCGATAGATCATAGATTCGGCCCCTGAAGCAAATAACGCGTCCCGCGTCCGCTCCCCTCCTGTTTCAGTAACCCCAGCCGAATCAGTCCGTCCAGATCACGATAGGCTGTGTTGTAAACGACCCCGAACTTCTTCAAGCACCAGCCGCTGGTAACGCTGCCAGCCTCCAGGACATATGCGAGGATGCTCTTCTGGCGCTCGTTCAACTGCGCCTCTACCGCCGGGGTCACCAAAAGCCGCTTCTCAGGCACGCGCAGACGCTCGATGTTATCGCCCGGACCGGGAAATGTGACTTGAAAGTAGCCCATATCGGTGCCGAGGAGCGGCTGATCGAGTCCGTGGTCGAGCATCTGATCGCGC
>RPPU01000496.1 GCA_003819975.1 Desulfobacteraceae bacterium | reverse complement strand
AGCAACCAAGTGAAAAAAACGGAACAAAAAATTCCCACCCCACCCATTAAAGCGGTCTTTTTTTTGTGCCACCGATTATCTTTGGGAACGGCTACATAGCCCTTCAGATAAGCGAGTTTGCGGACCAGGGGAGTCAGGCAAAGAGAAATAAGAAAACCGACCCCAAAAAGCACGCCATAAATAGTCAATGGAAAATGATTCATGTTTTAGCTCGAATAAATGATGATAATAAACCCCAACGTCTATAGTCCGTCACTCATTGTTATAGGGCCGTAAAGACATAACGCTAATTGCAAATAGATGTTCCGCGGACTTTAACAATCGCTATAAATCCCGATAGATGGCTTGAATGTCCCGGATCAGTCGATCCTCCGCAAAATGTTCCAAAACAAATTTCTGAGCCGCCTGACCCATTTCAGCAGCCAATACATGATGATCGGCCATGAACCTTAAAGCGCTGCTGAAAATATCCGCACGATCGGAAGGAACCAGGAGCCCATGGCGGGTCACCGAAAACCCGTCCGGATGTTCCTCGCGAACCGGCCCCATTAAATCCCGCACACCGCCCACATCCGTAGCAACAACCGATTTGCGGGCCGCCATGGCTTCGATCAAAGTAACCGGAGTGCCTTCGTTTAGCGATGTTAAAACAATGGTATCCAAAACTTTATAAAAAGGAGCCAGATCCCTTTGCCATCCTGTAAAAACAACGGATTCGGAAAGGCCCTGGTCAACGACAAAACGGTTTAGCTCTTCACGCAGTTCTCCGTCTCCGATAATAAGACTTTTAAAAGCAACCGGGCCGGTCTGATCCTTAAGAAGTTTCATGGTCTGCAAAAACATATGATGATTTTTTATAGAGGTCAATCGGCCGATAATACCCAATGTCCATAAGCCCTCCGCAAGAGGCGCGAGGTACTGGGCCTGAACCCTCTGCTCCATCTCCTTATCCTTGAATTCGGAAAAATGCCTCAAATCCAGCCCCAAAGGAACGATCCTGGTTTTTGAAGGCCGGGCGATTTGATACTTACGGCAAATATCCTCTTGTTGCAGAGGACTGATCACGATAATGCGACTCGTAAAACGGGCCAGCCATCGTTCAATTTGAATAAAAAGACGTGTCTTCGATAAGCTGAAATAACCGGAAAAGACATGGCCGTGAAAGGTATGAACGAACTTGATTCGCGACTTTTTTGTTTTAAAAAGATTGCAAAAAATTCCGGCCAGGCGTCCGATGGTCCCGGCCTTGGCCGTATGGGTATGAATGATATGGGGATCGAACTTTTTTATGATTCGAATTAAAGTGATCACGGCGCGAAGATCCGTCCATAAAGAAATGTCCCTTTCAAGATTGGCCATAACCTGAAAGTTGAGTTTTTTCGTATCGGCCAAATAAGACATGTCTCCCTCTGTAGGGCCTACCTTGCCGTAAACGAGAAGCGTTTCATATCCCTGTCCGGACAGCTGTTCGCTGAGTCGAATGGCTTGGATCGCCGGTCCGCCGATATTCAGACGAGCAATAAGGCGTAAAATTCGAATTGTTTTTTCCGACACCAAAAAATACCTTTAATTCGGTTTTTTATCGAAAAAAGGACGCCGACTATCTTCGGATATGAACAACCAAATAGCTTCCGAAAAAAAGAAAAATGAAATTGCCGATCCAGGCCGCCAGAATCGGGGGTAACGCTTCCGAAAGACCGAAGGACCGCAAGATCCGTAACGCGAAAAAGTAAAGGAAGCAAATTCCAATTCCTAAAGTGATCGCCAACGGCGTTCCGCCTTTGCGTATTAAAAGAGCCAGAGGAATACCAACCAAAACAATAATAAAAGATATAAAGGGAACCGCTGTTTTAAAATATAAGTCGACTAAATAAGCCCGGTTGTCATAGCCTTCTTCCTTAACCTGGCGGGCATAGCGCTCCAGCTGCCAATAACTCAACTCTTCCGGTTTTTTTGCCCTTTTCTTGAATAGGGCCGGCGATTCGATGCTCTCCAAGTCGAAAAAATCGATTTGCGAGGAACGATAATGGCCGTCCGCCTGCCTTTCTTGCATAAAAACTTTTTCAAGTTTCCATTTTCCGTTCTTCCAAACGGCTTTTTCCGCTTCCAGTTTCTTAACAACCTGAAAATGATTGTCAAAAAAATATAAAACCACGCCTTCCATAAGCATTTTTTTGCCGTCAAAATGCTTGATCCAATAGATGCAGTTATCTTTTTTATACCAAATCTGATTGCTGCCGTAAAAAAGGCTCGGATCTTCTTTCTTCACGTCGATTTTCCAGATCTGATTGGCCTTTGAACTCGCATACGGAACAACTACTTCAGACAACAAAAAAATACCGAGACAAATAAAAAAAGTCGCGATCAATACCGGGCGAATAAATCGCAACAAATTGACTCCAGAGGCCTTTATGGCCGTGATCTCGTTTTTTCTTGCCATTGCCGAAAATAAAATAATAGCGGCGATCAAAGCGGCCGGCGGCATCATAATCGTGATGATCAGGGGAATGTTACTTAAAAAATAGACCCACACGCGACCGGCGGAGATGTGCGCCTCTATAAAATCGGGTATTTTCTGAATAAAATCGGTGATCAGATATAAAAAAATGAAAACACCCTCGTTGAAGATCACGAGTTTCATATACTCTTTAGTCAGATAGGCTGAATAAATTTTCATCGGGCGATTTTGGCGAAAAGATACCTTTCAAAAAAATGAATGGCCTGCTCGTTTTTTGCCCGCTTAAAAAGATAAAGATAAGAAAGGAACAAAAAAACAAGCGGGATCCAAGCCCCATACTGGGGAGACAGCCGTCCGATCTCGCTGATTCCTTTTATGCCGGCAAGCAGCAAATAATAAAGCACAAAGACCAACAAGCTCACGACCGTTCCGACGACCCGCCCCCCCGATTTTATTTGAGCCCCCAAGGGAAACCCGATCAATCCCATCAAAAAAACGGCTAAAGGCACTGAAAATTTATTCATCAATTCGGTCATCAACTCGTTATATCTTGCGGACCCTTTTTTATTTTTTTTGATTTCATGAATGAAGCGGTTGATCGGAATCTCTTTCGCGGACGGCTCTCGATTGCCGAAACCCGCGAGCAGATTGTTCAAACTGAAAGGAAGATTATAGGAGTCTAATTTCCCGGTCTCGGATCGATTGCTTCCCGTTGTTGTCCTGAAAAATACCACATCCCTCAATTCAAAATGAATGGATCTCGATTCGGGCATGAAAGTAAGCTTGCCTTGTTTTGCTATATAAGTGGTTGCGGTCTGAGGATGGGTGGCGTCTACGATAAAGATATCCTCCATAATCCTGTCCTTACCCGAAAATTGCTGAACATAAAAAGTGATTCCCTTGAATTGATTGCTGAAGACACGCTCTTTGATGCCTATGTCGCTTTTTGTCTGCGCTATGTTAAATAGTAAATTTTCAAAAGCATTATTGGCCCACGGCGCGCCGAAAAACGATAAAAAAACGGCCAAGCAGCCGGCTGTGAGAGAAACAAAAAGAACCGGGGGCAACATTTGTTTCAAACTGACCCCTAACGATTTTAACGCCATAATTTCATTGTCGCCCGACATGCGTAAAAAAGCCATAAGAATAGCCAGCAAAGTAACCGCGGGTAATGCGAATAAAACCAAGCTGGGAATAAGGTACCAGACCATCAGCAATATTTTCAACGGGCCGACCGAAAAACTCACAATCCATTCGGCCTCCCTTAGTATTTGCGCGCTTAAAGCAATAAATACAAAGATAAACAACCCGGAAAAAAAGACGGGCCAAATTTCATTGATAATGTACTTTTTAATCGCTTTCATGCCGAAAGGCCTATCGT
>RPPU01000495.1 GCA_003819975.1 Desulfobacteraceae bacterium | reverse complement strand
GCCAGAAATTCGCTCTTGGCGCGACTGGCTGCTTCCGCCTCGACCTTGGCCTTTTTTAACTCCTCTTGGGCTTTTTTATAAAGGATAATCTGCGAAATCAAACTTGAAAAAATTTCCAGGGGCCGCACGGTTTCCGCGGTCGGCTTTTTACCGGACTTGGATTGATCGACCGAGATCACGCCGATCAAATTCCCTTTTTCGTCATTCATGCGTACAAAAAGCATATCTTCCGGGTGCCAGGCCTCTTCCGATTCCGGCTCGGGGCCGGTTCCGAAAACAGCCGCCTCCCGGTTCAACACGTCTTTTTTCGTGTGCGGCAGATAATAGGAAAACTGCCCCAAGGCCATGCCGACCTCGAAAATTTTTTCATGACTGCTTTTCGGGTGTTCCACCCTGCGTATTCTTTCGATCACGGTTTCTTCAATTCCGCCATGCCCGATGATGTCCCGGTAAGGCCATTCCTCTTTAAAATAAGAGATGATCAGGCATTGAAAATCGGAATGCTCGATAATGGCTTTGCTGATTTTGCTGAAAATCTCTTTTTCATCTTTCATGGCGATGATGGCGGCGGCCGCCAGGCCGAACTGCTCGGTCTGTTTGGAAAGGGTTTTGACCTGTCTTTCACTCTCACGCAACGCTTCTTCGGCTTTTTTGCGCTCGATCGCCAGGGCGACCTGGTCGGAAACCGAAATCAGGATCTCCTGGTCTTTGTGATCATAACGGCGCGGGTCTTTGTAGCTCTGCACCACCATGGCGCCGATCACTTCGCTTTTGACTTTGAGCGGGACGCCCAGCCACAGTTCCGAGGGTGTACCGATAAATCCCAAGCCCAATTTTTCAGCCCTTGCAATGGCTTCACTTTTATTGATAAATAACGGGCTCCCGGTCTTGATGATTTCGGCGCTCAGCGAGCTGGATCGGCTGGCTTGAACGATCTGCGACCCGAAATCTTCAATCCGATCGATCTCGTCGACGATATAGGGGAAAGAAATAATATCTTTTTCCCGGTCATAGATCGCGATGAAAAAATTACCGACGTCGATGATTTGACTTAAAGAGTTCCGGATTGATTGGTAGAGTTCATCCAGGTTGAAGGTGGTATTGACGGCATTGGAGATGCTGAAGAGGGTTTGGTTGATCTGTTCCGCCCGTTTTCTTTCAGCAAGCTCCTGTTTGACCGATTCATACAACTGGGCGTTTTCAATGGCCATGGCGATTTGATCGGCCAAGGTCTCGATCAACATGATATCGGTCAAATCAAAAGCATCCATTTTATCATTTTGAATGTCGAGCACGCCGATGACTTTGACTCCGCTTTTAATCGGCACAGCCAATTCCGACTGGGTCTCTTCATCGGCGGCCCGGATATAATTCGGGTCCTGACCGACATCGCCGCTGACCTGCGACTTCCCGGTGGCGGCCGCATGCCCGATCATGCCCTTGCCCACGCATAGCCGGAAATCATCGGGAAAATGATTGTCATGGCTGCTGGTAAACGCTTTGATGCTCAAAAATTCTCCCTTTTTATCCATTAACCACAACGCCACACCGTAATAATGAAAAGCATCGAATATAAATTTCGTAATCGCCGCTAATAACTCCTGCAATTCCAGCTTGCCCCGGATATGCTGGCCCACCTTATAAAGCAATTCCGCCTGGGTTGTCCGACGTTGCGCATTTTGTTCCGCCCGCTTGCGCTCGGTTATGTCGCGGTAAACGGCGTAAGCGGCGGCCTGCTTGCCGTTGATCATGATTGGGGCGGCCATGCAGGAGACATCGATCCAGCCGCCGCCTTTTTGGCTACGGATGGATTTAAAGACCTTCTTTTCTCCCACCGACACGCCGCGGGTGATGGCGCCGGCCTCTTCCTGAAGCGTTTTAGGCGCGATCAGATCATCCACCAACCGACCGATTGCTTCCTCCCGGGTGTACCCGAACAGTTTAACAAACTCGTTGTTGATGCGAAGCACGCGACCCTCGTTATCGCACAAGACCATCGCTTCGTGAGCATTCTCGAATAACGGCTCGAAATAAACCCGCTCATCGGGCCGCGCCGCTTCGACCGGCTTGAATCGCAAGAGTTTACGGAAAAATCCGCGGAATGTCGCTTTGATTTCGGAAACCACTATCACCTTAGTCCCGCTCCCGGTTAATAAAAATTTCAGTAACGAATCAGGTCGATAATCTATAAACCGTTCGGCCGGGGTAAAAACCGGTCTATAGACCACCGCAACCCTTATCTGCAAATAAAGTGCCGTTGAACGCATATAAACCGGCCTATATGGCAACTTAATAAAATCCAAACCTACCTTATTGTGATTGATAGGCATGCCATGGCTAACCGTCCGGTTTTTATGTATAAAAATTAACTTTCCGAATGCGACCTCGGACTGGTGACAGGGAAAAAAACAGGTATCATTTTTTTGTGCCTGAATAAATTGAATGATCATGGCGCCTCACTCTCCCCTATCCCGTTTATTTTTCCCCTTTCGGCACATTCAACCTTCATCCGCTATCAAGATAGGTTCAGCCTAGACGATGGATTCATCCTTGCGCCTTTAGCCTTTATCCTTTTCTTGCGCCCCCCATTCGTATCTGTTATAATTTTATTCTATATCTACACCTCGACAACCTAAAAAAGGAGCCATGATATGTCCAAACTAATCAAAAGCATTGCCCTGGTTTCCTGCCTTTTATTCATTGCCCCGGCCCTCCATGCCGCCGACCCGCTCACGGATTGGGAACATGGTATTTTCATGGAGATCGTCCAGCGCTGGCATGACCTCCTTTACACGCTGCCGAACAACACTCAGCCCTCCACAAACGATCTGAACAATATTTACCAGCAGGTCGCGGCCAAATACAATCTTACCCAGAGCGAAGTGAAAAGGATCGACAACAAAGGACTTGATCTGGCGCCCAGCGACCGCGATTACCAGATCTATGACGAATTGTGGAAAAGGATGGATGCCCTGCCCAAGAGCAGTACGACCGACGATGTGAAAAGAATTCATATTGCCGTAGCCAACCAATTCGGCATCAGCCTGGCGCGGCTGCACGAAATAGAATACGTCATGGATGAAGGGTTCTGGAATTATTAAAGATTGAAGATTATAAAATTCGTAAGATTTATAAGATTGAAAACCCTGACCTTATAATCTGATAATCTTACAAATTTTGAATCTGCAATCTGATAATCTTGAATCTTACAAATCTTATTAATCTGATAATCTTATGAATCCCCCGATCTTCATCGCTCATCGCGGCGAATCTTTTGATGCGCCGGAAAACACCCTGGCGGCAATCCAACTGGCCTGGCAAAGAAGTGCGGAAGCGGTCGAAATCGATATCCGCCTGACCCGGGATGGTAAAATCGTTGTGTTTCACGACGAGACTACCTGGCGCCTGGCCCGTAAACCCCGTAAAGTCCGCAACCAAACTCTTCGAGAACTGAAAGCACTGGATATCGGCCGCCATAAAGGCGTCCTCTGGATCGGCGAAAAAATTCCGACCCTTAGGGAAGCACTTGCCACAATCCCGCCGGATAAAAGTCTATTCATTGAAATCAAAAGCGGACCCGAAATCCTTCCGGTTCTGAAAAAAGACCTTAAACAATCCAAAATATTCCCCCATCAGATTAAACTGATCGGCCTGGAATTCGCGACCGTGGTTGCCGCGAAAAAACTCTTGCCGGCTTATGAAGCGGTTTGGGTTGCGGATGTCCGGAGCCCCTCTAAAATCCAAAAGCGGATCGCCCTCGCCAAGCAATCCGGCCTGGATGGGCTGGATCTGACGGTTTCAAAATGGATCGAAAAAAATCTGATTGATCAAATGAACCGCCTCGGATTG
>RPPU01000494.1 GCA_003819975.1 Desulfobacteraceae bacterium | reverse complement strand
TTTCCGGTCCAACTTCTTTTTTTGGGGATGCCGATGCCCTGAAGACCGCTTTTTTGAACATCCTGGACAATGCTTTTAAATTTACGCCCGAACAAGGCCGGATCGCGGTCCGGATGCGCCCGCAATTCGATCGGTTGGAAATCAGCATCACCAATACTTATGCAAAATTACCGGAAGAAGAACTTATTGCGATCTTCGATCCGTTTCACCGGGTAAAAGGATCGGGCGCCCCGGGCGCGGGGCTGGGACTGGCGATCGCCCAAAAAATCGTCGAAAGGCACGGAGGAACGATCCAGACTCGTAATGCCGATCAGGGGCTGGAAATCAGGATTATGTTGGCCCTAAAAAAACAGAGAGATGGACAAATTCCCGGATAGACTATTTGAGGAAAGAGATGTTCAACCGCCCGATTTATGAACGGTCTCAAAACAGTGTTCATACCTGATTTCGGTTTCCGGATCCCTTTTTCAAACGGCAACTACTGGCATCGGGACATTAAAGGCAAGCGCCGCGATGGTCAAACTTATTGGGAACCGGTAATATCATCCTGGCGCTTATGAAACAAGGGTGTCGCGCTTGCCGGTCTTGCGACAGTCTTCGATTTGAAGAACAACTCGACTTGCCGGCGACACCGATACAATTCCGCAATGATCGGGGCCGAGTGTATTGAGTTTCACCGCTCCTTTTCTCTTGCGAAACTTGGCCCAAGGAAAAAGGGAAAGACACAGCTCGATCGTCGACGAATCCAAGTCGTAAACAGTAAAAACAACAATTTATATGTCAGAATGGACGGCAACGCATCTTGAAACCCCCCGCAGTTGCAAAAAAACCAGGATCAATCGCACCTTACATCATAACCGAATCTCGTGTTTAAAGACCCTGAAAAGCTCTCCCACGCCTTTATGCGGGGGGGGGTCCTGGGCGGATTTTTTCGCCTGCCCGGAGTTAAAAAGGCGCTGTTCGGCGACCTATTGCGATCCAGGTTTCTGAAGGCATTGAAATAAATATTTGGCATTTTTTTGCCAATTAAAGATATAAAATGAACATCCAAGGCTAAAAAATCCATTTAAACCGCATTTAATGTGATTTTAGCGCTTCCAATAACCGAAAAATTATTTTATACTCCGATTGATTTCAGTAAGATGAGGTTCTAAAATATTGTTTCAAAAGCGAAATTAGCATAGGGAGGGTATCTTTATAATCGTTTAATTTAATTTTTTTTAGATACCCGGTTGTACCGGTCGCAAGGCCCGCTCAGGCGGAGCTGAACCCTAGGGCGCGACTATCAAAACTCCAGGCGGTTCATCAGAATGGGCAAATCGACAGCGGTAAGTTGCGGAGTGGTTTTAGCGTTTTTTTTGACAATAGCAACCCCGGCCGGCGCCCTTGGCGAAGCGGCCTTACCATCCGGTGTTTCAGGAGCCGTGATCGCGGAAAGCGAGACGGTTTGTGAGGCAGCTCCCGAGGGACAAGATATTGAACAACCGGAAGCTTCAATTCCGGAGAACCCCGGCGGTGTCCTGATCGAGGAATCTTTCACCCGGGACAATACGTATGTTCAGCGTTATGAAGGCCGCCTGGGGCGCTGGGTGCGGGTAAAGTCCGGCGATTGCGCGGGCACGGTTGCCAAACGTTACGGTACGACCGTGAACAATCTTTTGAGCATCAACCACTTGCGGGCCACCAGCAAACTTTATCCCAATGATTTTCTCTTCATTCCTTATACCGCGGCACAAGCGGAAAAATGGATCACCAAGCAGACCGTGCGCATGGAGGGCGATTCTTTTATTGCACCGGTAGACGGGCGGTTAACCTCGGCGTACGGTTCACGTCCCTGGCGTTCCGGGAAAAAAACCTATCTGCGTTTTCATTACGGTATCGATTTGGGCGCTCCGGTCGGAACAGCCATTGTGGCGGCCAAGGAAGGGATTGTGCGGTTTGCCGGGCGTTACTCCAAATCCTACGGCAATGCCGTGGTCTTGGACCACGGTAATGGCGTGAGTTCGATCTACGCCCATTGCAGCAAAGTCACGGTAAAAAGCGGGGATAAAGTGGAGCGGGGGCAGACGATCGCCCTGATCGGGATGACCGGCCGCACCACCGGGCCGCATGTTCATTTCGAAGTGCGGCTGAATCAAACCGCCATCGATCCGACCAAGTACCTGCATTTCGACCATCAAGCGTTGGCAACGGCGCCGCCCGAAGAGGATGCCGGACCGGTGGAGTAGTTTACTCGGGGGCTTCTTTTTGTGGAAAACACTTCCGGGGGGTCGATCGCCTTCGTTCAATTTATTGCAATCATGAAGCGAGTCCTCAAGACACGTTACCCTTCATAATACATAGAAAAGAATGGCGTAATAGTGGCAAGCACTTCCGGCCAGGACAAAAAGATGCCAGACCGCATGGTTAAAGGGAAGTTTTTTCCAAAGATAGAACAAGGCGCCCACGGTGTAACTCAAGCCGCCCAGCAGCAGCCAGATCAGCCCGGGCACGGGCACCTTGGCCAGAAGCGGTTTAACCGCAATCACCACCAACCAGCCCATCAGCATATAGATTAAAGTCTGCAGCACACGGAAGCGGCTGACAAAAAAAATTTGAAAAACGATTCCACCCAGGGCCAGCCCCCAAATGACGCCGAACAGACTCCAACCCCAACTCCCTTGCAGACTGATCAGCACAATAGGCGTATAGGTACCGGCAATCAGCAGAAAAATAGAGGCATGGTCGAAAATGCGCAAAACATGCTTGCGGCGCGGGTTGCGGGCACCATGATAGAGAGTGGAACTGGAAAACAGCAACACCAGTGTGGCGCCGTAGATGCCGGCGCTGACCATATGCCAGGCATCGCTCCCGGTCCGGACGGCCAGGATCAGCAGCGCGACCCATCCGCCCAGGCTGAGCAGGGCGCCCAAACCGTGAGTCCAGGCGTTGAGTGTTTCTTCTTTGATCAAAGTGTTCTCGCTTTAACGGCCTTTTCCATATTCCGGAGTGCTTGCAGCAATCGGGAGCGCGGGCAGGCAAAGTTGATCCTTTGGAATCCCCGGCCTTCAGGACCAAAGGGGATGCCGTCGGAGAAGCCTACTTTGGCTTTTGCGGCGAAAAAGGCATTCAGGTCATCGCCCAGGCCTAATGTCCGGCCATCGAGCCAGGCCAGATAAGTGCCTTCGGGGTTTATTGCCTGCAAGGCCGGAATATGCTCGGAAATGAAATCCACCAGCAAGTCGCGGTTGGTTTCCAGGTAGACCAGCAGTTCTTCCAGCCAGGGTTCGCCGAATTCATAAGCGGCTTCGGCGGCCAGGAGCCCGAAAATGTTGGGAGCCCAGGCATGGGTTTTTTTCAAGATATTCTTGAAACGGTTGCGCAGGTCCGGATCGGCGATCACGGCAAATGAAGTGGAAAGAGCGGCCAGGTTAAAGGTCTTGCTGGGCGAAGTCAGGGTGATCAATTGCTTCTCAAGCTCAGGGGCCACGGCAGCCATGACGTGATGCCGGTGTCCTGAAAAAATCAGATCGGAATGAATTTCATCGGAAATCAAAAGGACATTGTATTTCAAGCAAAGTTCGGCCACGCGGTGCAATTCTTCCGCCAGCCATACCCGACCGACCGGATTGTGCGGACTGCAGAGAATCATCATTTTGACCTTATCGGCCAGTTTGCGGTCCAGGTCGTCGAAATCCATGACATATTGGGCGCCTTGGCGCTGCAGAGGATTGAAAACCAATTCCCGTTCATTATCCAGGACGCAATAATGAAAAGGATGATAAACCGGGGTTTGGATCAATATTTTATCGCGCGGTTCCGTAAAGACCTGGACGATCAGATTGAGCGAAGTCACCACCGTGGGACTATGCACAATCCAGGA
>RPPU01000493.1 GCA_003819975.1 Desulfobacteraceae bacterium | reverse complement strand
TAACCGCGTTCATGGGCGTGCGGATTTCGTGGCTCATATTGGCCAGAAAATCGCTCTTGGCCCGCGTGGCCGCCTCGGCCGCTTGCTTGGCCTCTTTGAGTTGTTCCTGAATTTTTTTGTAAATGATGATTTGGGAGACCAGGCTGGAGAAAATTTCGAGCGGCCGGACGGTCTCATCGGTCGGCTTTTTTCCGGATTTGGATTCGTCCACGGAGATCACGCCGATCAGATTGCCCTGTTCATCGTTCATGCGCACAAAGAGCATGTCTTCCGGGTGCCAGGCGTCTTCCGACAACGGGACCGGTCCGGTCCCGAAAATGGCTCCGGTTCGATCAATGAAAGAAGTCGTCGCGTGTGGGACGTAGTAGGAAAATTGACCCAGTTTAATCCCGGCTTCAAAAAGGCGATAGTAATATTTTTTGGGTCTTTTTGCGTTTCTGGCTTGTTCGATCAATTCTTCGGTCAAACCGCCGACACCGATAATTTTTCGGGTAGGCGGGTTTTCGTCAAAATAGGATATGATCAGGCGTTGGAAGTCCGAATATTCGATGATCGCCCTGCTGACGCGTTCGAAAATCTCCTTTTCATCTTTCATGGCGATGATGGCGGCGGCGGTCAGGCTGAATTGCTCGGTCTGTTGAGAAAGGTTTTTGATGCGGAGTTCGCCGGCCCGCAGAGCTTCTTCGGCTATTTTGCGTTGAATGGCGATGGCGACTTGGTCGGAAATGGAGATCAGAATGTCCGCATCGGTCCGGTCGTAACGATCGGGATCTTCATAGTTCTGAACCACCATCGCGCCGATGACCTGGTTTTTTATTTTCAGGGGTACGCCGAGCCAAAGTTCGGCCGCAGTCCCGATCGGCGGCAGGTTTAATTTTTCGGCTCGCGCCAAAATGTCCTGTTTCCGGTAAAACATGGGCCGGCCGTTTTTTATGAGTTCGGCCGTGATGGAGCTGGATTTGCCGGCGTCTTTGACGAAAAAATGATCAATTTCCGATTGGGTGTCTTTTTGATCGACAAAGTAGGCAAATGAAATGGAGTCACTCTCTTTGTAGTAAAGGGCGATATAGAAATTCGCGGCGTCAATGACTTTGTTGAGAGATTGATGAATGGATCGATAAAGTTCATTAAGATTGTCGGTGGTATTGACGGCATTGGATATGGCGAAAAGGGTGCGGTTGATTTCCTCGGCATGTTTGCGTTGATGAATATCCAGAATAACCCCTTCCAAGCGCGGACCCAATTCGCCCTGATCGATCACCCGGCCTTTTTCATAGACCCAGGCGGTTTTGCCGTTTTTACGAATAATACGGTATTCGACAGCATAGGCTTTTTTCAGCAGAAAGGCGTCGCGCAGGGCATTCGTTACAAAGGGGCGGTCTTCGGGGTGAATGATCTCTTCAAAGGCAAAGGGCGTCGTATCGCTTTCGATCTGCAGATCTCGGGACCAGGCCGGTGAAGCAGAGTTCTTGCATAGTCCTTTATCGTCGGTGGCAATACCGAGCACCTCCGTGCGGCTGTAGCCCGTCATGGCTTCGACCGCCGGACTGATGTAAGTGAAAAATCCCTTGGCGTCGGTGGAGAAAAAAATGTCGTTGATATTTTCCACCAGGTTGCGGTAGCGTTCCTCGCTTTGCTTTAAGTCTTTTTCATGACTTTTTCTTGAAATGGCGTTTGCGACCTGGGATGCAATAGTGGAGAAGAGGGCCAAGTCCTGTTCGTTATAAAGATTTTCTTTTGCATGGCTTTGAACGGCCATCATCCCGACCACCTGATCGGCGGAGATCAAGGGCACGCCCAGCCAGGAAAAAGAGAAGAATCCGATGACTGTAAATCGATTCGCTTCGTGAAAGTCAATGGATTCTTTTTGGGTGCGGAAGAGCAGAGGGGTGCGGTTGCGGATGACCCAACCGCTCATGCCGTTTTGCACGGTAAAACGGTTGCCCGTCATTTTGTCCATTTGTCCGAACGCGCGCGCATAGGCCAGAACCCATTCGTCGCTGCCTGGTTCATAAAGACTGATGTGAAAGTTGTGGGTGTCGAAAGCCCGGTTGACCTGGGTTTCGATGGCCGGCAACATTTCATCCAATTTCAGGTCCATGGAAAGCATTTGACCGATTTCGTTCAGGATGGAGAGTTCCAGGGCGCGTTTTTCATGCTTTTGGGCGAGGCGAATACGGTCCATGCCGGCGGCGATTAGGTCGGCAATCAGCGCAAGAAGTTCCAAATCCTCCGGGTTGAAATTTTTCCCGGAGCTTTTTTTAACGCAAAGCAAACCCAAGGATTGCTCGCCGGCCGGCAAAGGAACACCCAGCCAGGATCCGGCGGCATGTCCGGCAAGCGCTTCCCTGAAATCGTTTGGCCACTGATCGAATGTCAGGCCGCGGTGTTCGATTAGAATACGGTCCAAAGCGGACGAGTCCGCAGATCGCGACACGGTTCGGGTTTGCAAGGTCCCGGCTTGGCGATCCAGAAGCTGCAAAGCCAGATCGTTCGGGTTGGAACCGTAAAGTCCGATCAGAATGGTCTCGGCGTCCAGCAGCGCCAGGATTTCAGGACCGATTCCGGCGAGGATTGTTTCCGTATTTTTACCGGCGGCGGTGATTTTGCCGATATGGGAAACCGTTTTTAAAAGAGTGGGCCAGGTTTTTTTCATAAAAAGCTTCTTTTGGAAATCAAGGTGCTCTGTAAATGAATATACCCAGGAATGCCATAATTAAGTCTACAAGAATGATGGGAAAATTGCAAGTTTTAAGGTTTAAATAAAATCAATAAAATCAAATAATTAAAGGTATGAGTAGAACCAACCTTTACGGGGTCTAGTCTGGACAAGGAACGTAAGAACGCAGAAGAGCTGAGGGTAAATGGAACGACCTAATTTGCGATAAAAATGCGCCTGAAAGGGTCAAGAAAAGTTTTTTTGAGATACTGAGTGAGAAAGGATATTTTAAAAATACTATTTTAAAAATTAGCCTGCGGAAATTTACGGCCTTTATGCTAATCGCTTGGTTCGGTTTTGAATTTTTGAGATATCCGGCAGCGTTCATTCTAACGTGAATTTTTCAATGGCGTTGAAGAGTTCTTCGGGGTTGATGGGTTTAGTGATGTAATCGTTCATGCCGGCGGCCAGGCAGAGTTCACGGTCGCCTTTCATGGCCAGGGCGGTCATGGCCACAATCGGAATCCGCGGATTGAGCACGCCCGAAGCCGGATCGCGGATCAGGCGCGAGGCTTCCAGGCCGTCCATTTCCGGCATCTGCACATCCATCAAAACCAGATGGTATGGGATCTTGCAAAGGGCTTCCACGGCCTCCCGGCCGTTGGCCACGGCGTCGGCGTAGTAGCCGTGCTTTCCGAGGAGGCGCAGGGCCAGTTTCTGGTTGATGGTGTTGTCTTCGGCCAGCAGGATGCGGATGTTGTGTTTCATCCTCTCGGACAGAGCAAGCCGGGTGACCCGAATGGGTTTTTGCGAATCCGGTCTTTGCGGGCCGCGGTCCCGGAGGGTCATGAGCAGACAATCCAGCAGGCTGGAACGCCGGATGGGTTTGGTCAGATAGGCGCTCAAGCCGATCTCCTGGGCGCGTTGGGCGTCGCCGCGCAAACCGGCCGCGGTCAGTAGAATGAGCCGGGTTGTTTTCAGGTCGGGATGGCTCTTGATGGCGCGGCTCAGGGTTTCGCCGTCCAGGTCGGGCATCCTCTGCTCCACCAGCACCAGGTCAAAGGGGTTGTTCTCTTTGAAGGCCTGATGGAGTTGTTTCAGGCCTTCTTGGGAAGCGGCCGCTTCGCTTGTCGGACAGTCCATGAATTCCAGGTAAGTAGAGAGGATGTTCCGGTTGGTTTCATGGTCGTCAATGATCAGCAC
>RPPU01000492.1 GCA_003819975.1 Desulfobacteraceae bacterium | reverse complement strand
CCTTGTTTCAGGGTCAAACTCGGTCTGAGCTTGCCGTCGGGATGTTGGTGATTGGGGATCAGGCGCCAAAGCATACCGAACATGACAAGCCCCAGCAA
The DNA here is from genome assembly GCA_003819975.1 of Desulfobacteraceae bacterium. The sequence continues at coordinate 3,788 of RPPU01000492.1, read as the reverse complement.
ACCGAGCAGGAAATAGGGCGACCGCCAGCCGAAATAACCGATCAAAAGGCCGACCGCCGGTATCGCAACCAATGTGGTTAAGGACCAAGCTGTTTCCATCAGTCCGATTATGAATCCGCGCTTATGAAAAGGGATGCGTTCTCCTACAAAAGCCTGCAAGGCCGGGTCGAATATGCTTTTGCCGAGACCGGCTAAAAATTGAGCGGCCAAAATGGCCGCAAATACGGGCCAGGAGCCGCCCAAAAGCATGCCCACGCTCATCAGCGCCATGCCAATAAGCAACATCAGACGGTAACCCCATTTATCGCCGATCGGTCCGAAAAAGGGTGCGGTCAAACCGGTGACCTGGTTGGCGGCGATCAGCGTGGAGACCGAAGTCAGCGGGATATTTAATCCCCGACTCAGCTCGGGCGCAAACGGGTAAGCAAACCGCCGGGCCGTATTGAGAAACAGACGGCACAAGGAAGCGATAAAAATTTGAGTTTTCAGCGTTTTGGGAATTATGGATGTTTTCGCGGTATTCATTGGACGATGATCAACGATAGAAAAATGTAAACAAGAAATCACCGGTTGTCTTCCTACATCAACCGTAACTGTGCAAACCGGACAGTAGAAAATTGACTCCCAGAAACGTGAAGAGCACGCAAACAAAACCGATGATGCAAAGCACGGCCATGCGCGCACCGTGCCAACCCGGTACCAGCAGACGCAGATGCAACAGCACGGCATAGACCACCCAGGTGATCAGGGACCAGATCTCCTTGGGATCCCAACCCCAGTAGCGGCCCCAGACGGTCTGGGCCCAGACCGCGCCGGTGAGGATGCCGATGGTCAGAAAAACAAAGCCAATGATCAACATTTGGTAGGTCAATTCATCCAAGACTTCCAAAGCAGGGATTTGGTTAAAAACGCTTTTCGGTTCGGAAACGGAAGAGGATTTCTTCAAAAGAAACATGAGGCTCAAACCGAAGGCCACGGCAAAAGCGGCATAGCCCAGAAAGCAGGTAAAGACGTGAACCGTCAGCCAATTGCTTTTGAGGGCCGGGAGCAGCGGTTCAATGGTATTGTCCGGTGATAGGGAAACATACGCCATTCCCAGAAAAGCCAGGGGGAGAACGAACACGCCGATGCTCTTGTTGCGGGTGCGCCATTCCATAATGAGATAAATCAGGGCAATGGTCCAACTGAAAAAGATAAAAGATTCATACCGGTTGGTAAGCGGCGCGTGTCCGAAACCGAGCCAATACGACTCGATCCAACGCATAATAAACGCCGCGGTATGGCCGAAAAAACCGAGCCAGGTCGCAAGGGTCGCCATCAAGCCCAGCCGATGCTTTTTCAAAACCATATTGAGCAGATAAAAAACAAAAGACAAGAGGTAAATAAACGTGATATATTTCAGAATGCTGTTGCTGACCATAGGGAAATCCTTTTATTTGTTTTTACATGCGCACCATAGAGGCACAAAATAGAACCGTAAAATCCTTTTGGCGCTATTAAGCCGTGCGTCTCGACGTACATACTTTCTTACGTTCACACGTTCGCACGTTCGCACATTCACACTTTCTCACGTTCTCACGTTCATGTGTTCAGATTCCGCGCACCGGGCGTATGAGCCGCTTTAAGGCGTTTTCAGCGCCGATCTGATTTTTATTGCTTCTGGTGGCAAAGCTCAAAAGAATTTTGCCCTCTTCTTCCGCCAGCCGCACCCAAACCTGGCGATGCGAGAAAAAGAAGGTCGCCATTAGCCCCAGGACCAGGAATAAAAACCCGCACCAAACCAGCGGGATGCCGGGGTCCCGGTGGGCCTGCAGGACGGTGTAATATTTTTTTTCCACGATAAAACGGTACGCTTGAGCTTCGACAGGGGCTAACAAGGAGTCCAGCATGCCGGGGTGCGCTTTTTTGATCATTTCGACCCGATCGGGATCCACGAATACCCAAAATTGGATTTCCGGTTGGCCGGCCGGTTGCAGCGCGATTTCAACGGCCGGACCGAGGCGCATATAATCTTCAACGATCTCCAAAACCTTGAACTGTCCGCCGTTGGGCAAGGAGATTGTTTTTCCCGGTTCCGCTTCCACTTTTTTGTCTGCGTTTAAGCCCGGTCCCGAAATCCGTAAGGAGGCGCTCTCCCCGAGATAGGCGCCGAAGCCGGCTTGATAAAAAGTGATCCCCTGAAAAGAGGCCGGCCGGTTGACTTCCACGGTTTTTTGTTGGATCACTTTTTTATCAATTAGAAAACTTATTTCCGTACGGTATTGGCGGGGCGTGCCGTCCGGATAAACATCGATTTCGAATTTTTCGCAACGCACACTGAAACCGAACGGCATTGGCAGATCGGTCTTGCGCAGCAGAACGGTATTGGCGACCGCTCCGGAATCAAGGGTTACATATCCTTCAAAGCCGAAGATCGAACCCAGCAATGCTCCCAACAGAACGAGAATAACGCTGAGATGAACCAGGTAGACCGCCCAATAGGACCAGCGCCCCTTTTCAGCATGCGCGTAGAAATCGTTTTCACTTTCCCGTGAATGGATTTTCCGATACTGGTTTGCGAGCGAATCCATGAGCGCTTTTTGAACTTCAGCCCTGGGACGGTCCAAACTCAAAAAATTCGCCGGCGGCAAGTCCGCAAAAACCTGCGAACGATCGGCCTTGGGTCGCGCGCGTAGTAATTGGAGAGATTTGGGAAAACGATCCAGGGAGCAAGCCAACAGGTTCAATGCCAGAAGACCCATGATCAACCGAAACCAAGTGGAGTGATACAAGTCATAAGGTTGGAGCCAAAGGTAGATCTGTTGGACGACCGGGTCCAAGCGCTCGATATATTCCAAAGGAGGTTTATCCTGCTGCGGGATAAAGGTTCCCAACATGGCGGCCAGAATCAGCAAGATGAAAAGGAGAATGCTTAAACGAACTGATTTAATGATGTCCCAAATTTTATTAATTATTTTATCCATATTAGCGTTTATGAATGTCCATTAGCGGTTTTATGGATCCGGAACCGATAGTACACGCGAATGAACGCAAATAATATTTATATAACCCTTTTAAAAACATCTCTATTTACATTTGCGTTTATTAGCGTTCATTAGCGGTTGCAGCAAATGTCCGGTTTATAACATTATTTTTTGTAAGGGGCAAACCTTATTCCGGCTGGTTATGAATAATCTTAATTTAGTGAGATCAATCAAGATATAAAAAGATTGACCTGCCGTGAATCTTCATGATAAATTTTATTATATCTTAAATATAGAAGGATGAACGCCATGCTGGATCTAAAATTTATCCGTAATAATTTAGAAGCTGTTAAGCAAATGCTAAAAAATCGGGGCAACCCCCTGGATCTTACCGTATTTGAGACGATTGATCAAAAGCGGCGCGATATTCTACCTGAGTTGGAAAACCTGCGTTCCAAGCGTAATAAAGTCGGCGAGGAGATCGCGCAATTAAAGAAAAAAGGTCAGGATGCCGCACTCCTGATCGCGGAGATGAAACAGGTCGCCGACACGATCAAAATAAAAGAAATTGAGCTGGCGGGAATTGACGATCAATTAAAACCGCTTTTAATGGACATTCCCAACATGCCGCACAGTTCCGTGCCGATCGGGATTGATTCAAGCCAAAATCCGATTGTTCGCACCTGGGGTCGGGTTGCCAAATTCGATTTTGAGCCGCGCAACCATTGGGATATCGGCGAAAACCTTAAAATTCTCGATTTTGCCTGTGCCGGTAAAATCTCCGGGGCCCGTTTCACCCTTTATCGGGGTTTGGGCGCCCGGTTG